>NZ_JBIUBX010000014.1:23397-232162 GCF_044548445.1 Streptomyces sp. NPDC052016 | reverse complement strand
CCGGTTGAACACCACGAGAGCGGTGCAAGAGGAGGAATAGTCCTCTCGCACACAGCGTCCTCGCTGTGTTTTTTCAAAGGAACCTCATCCTCGGCTATCACTGCCGGGGACGGGGTATCAACTAATCTGGCGTTGATTTTTGGCACGCTGTTGAGTTCTCAAGGAACGGACGCTTCCTTTGTACTCACCCGAGAGACTCTCTCAGGCTTTCCTCCGGGCGCTTCCCTTCGGTGTTTCAAACTCTATCAGTGTTTTTCCGTCTCTCTGACCACCCTTCCGCAGACATGCGGAAAAGATCCAGAGATAGGATCTGACAAGTTTGGACGCTGCTTGGTCTTGGTCGAGCGCGCACGACCGCGTCGCTCACCCTCAAGCAGGAGTACGACTGTACACGGGGGCGCGGAGCCGATGCAAATCCACTAGGGTGGTGGTCTAGACCACGCTCGGGAGCACTCGTGCGGAACCGGCACTTCGTGTGACATACGCTGCTGCACAGTGCGCCGTCCTGGACTGGTCTCGACGGCCCATATACATCTCCACCCCTGGGAGGCTTCCCATGACCACCGTGACGTCCCCGCTGGCAGGACGCGCCATCGGACTGGCAGCGGTGCCGGATCCCGTCTTCTCCGGGGCCATGGTCGGACCCGGAACGGCGATCGACCCGGTGCGCGAGCCTTCCGAGGCCGTCGCACCCGTGGACGGGGTCATCGTCTCCCTCCACCCCCACGCCTTCGTGGTCGTCGACGCCGAGGGGCACGGGGTGCTCACCCACCTCGGTATCGACACCGTGCAGCTCAACGGCGAGGGCTTCGAGCTCCTCGTGAACAAGGGCGACACCGTGACGCGCGGACAGGCCATCGTGCGTTGGAACCCGGCCGCGGTGGAAGAGGCCGGCAAGTCCGCCATCTGCCCGGTCGTGGCGCTGGAGGCCACTGCCGACGCCCTCGCTGAGCTCCGTGAAGACGGCGACGTGAAAACCGGCGACGTTCTCTTTTCCTGGCAGTGATGCCGAAGCCGTCCCATGACGGCATGTAGGACAACCATCGCGGCGGCGGGACCCGCCGCACTATCGGAGACGGGTGAGATGGAGACAACGCTGCGAGGCGTCGGCGTGAGCCACGGAGTGGCGATCGGCGAGGTTCGGCACATGGGAACGGCGGTCCTGGAACCGCCCGCCAAGCAGATCCCGGCGGAGGAGGCCGAGCGCGAACAGGGGCGTGCTCGCAAGGCCGTGGATGCTGTGGCAGCCGACCTGATTGCGCGCGGCAATCTGGCGGGGGGCGAAGCTCAGGCGGTGCTCGAGGCGCAGGCCATGATGGCCCAGGATCCCGAGCTGATGGCGGACGTGGACCGGCGGATCGCCGTCGGGAGCACGGCCGAGCGGGCCGTGTACGACGCCTTCGCCGCCTACCGTGAGCTGCTGGCCGGCGCCGGCGAGTACCTCGCCGGACGTGTGGCAGACCTCGACGACGTGCGGAATCGTATCGTCGCCCGTCTGCTGGGCGTCCCGATGCCGGGTGTCCCGGACAGTGACGAGCCGTACGTGCTGGTCGCTCGGGACCTGGCGCCGGCCGACACCGCTCTGCTGGACCCGACGCTGGTGCTCGGGTTCGTCACCGAGGAGGGTGGGCCGACCAGCCACAGCGCGATTCTGGCGCGCGCCCTGGGGGTGCCGGCCGTCGTGGCGCTTCCGGGTGCCGGGGAGCTCGCCGAGGGCACGGTGATCGCCGTCGACGGCAGCACGGGTGACATCTTCGTGAACCCGAGCGACGACAGGAAGGCGCAGCTCGAGGCGGCAGCGGCGGAGCGCAAGGCGGCGCTCGCCGCCTCGACCGGGCCGGGTGCCACGGCCGACGGTCACAAGGTGCCGTTGCTGGCCAACGTCGGTGGCCCGGCCGATGTGCCGGCCGCGGTCGAGGCGGGCGCGGAGGGCGTCGGTCTGTTCCGTACCGAGTTCCTCTTCCTGGACGACAGCAAGAACGCGCCGTCCGAGGAGAAGCAGCTCGAGGCCTACCGCCAGGTGCTCGAGGCGTTCCCCGAGGGGCGCGTCGTCGTGCGGGTGCTGGACGCGGGCGCGGACAAGCCGCTGGAATTCCTGACCCCGGCGGACGAGCCGAACCCGGCGTTGGGCGTGCGTGGGCTGCGGACGCTGCTGGACCACCCCGAGGTCCTGCGCACCCAGCTGACGGCACTGGCCAAGGCGGCCGAGGGTCTGCCGGTCCACCTCGAGGTGATGGCCCCCATGGTGGCGGACCGTGCCGATGCCAAGGCGTTCGCGGACGCGTGCCGGGCGGCGGGCCTGCAGGCCAAGTTCGGTGCGATGGTCGAGATTCCGTCGGCCGCGCTGCGGGCCCGTTCGATCCTGCGGGAGGTCGAGTTCCTGTCGCTGGGGACGAACGACCTCGCGCAGTACACCTTCGCCGCGGACCGCCAGGTCGGTGCGGTGTCCCGGCTGCAGGATCCGTGGCAGCCCGCGCTGCTCGACCTGGTGGCGTTGTCCGCTGAGGCGGCCAAGGCCGAGGGCAAGAGCTGTGGCGTCTGTGGCGAGGCCGCTTCCGATCCGCTGCTCGCGTGTGTGTTGACGGGTCTGGGGGTCACCTCCTTGTCGATGGGTTCGGCTTCGATTCCTTATGTGCGGGCGACGCTGGCCAAGTACACGTTGGCGCAGTGCGAGCGGGCCGCTGCGGCCGCGCGTGCGGCGGACAGCGCCGAGGAGGCTCGGAACGCGGCGCAGGCCGTGTTGTCCGGTGAGTAGTCGGATCCGGTCGGCGTTCCGCCGGTGAGAAGGGGCGCTCCGCCTTCGGGTGGGGCGCCCCTTCGTCATGTGTCAGTGGTGATGGCCGGGCCTCGGTCCTTCCCCCTCCTCCTGACCGAGGTGCGGCGGCTCGGAGTAGTCGACGCCGGACTCGGGCGAGATGAGGTCTCCGGATTCCACGTCGGTGCAGTAGGCGTCGAACACCTCGCCGGCCGTCAGCGGTTCCAGCCCGTCGCGGCGCAGCCGCCATCCGTAGATCCGGTCCGGGGCTCCTTGGGCGGTGGTGCGCATGACCAGGCCGCCGGGGCTGTGGGTGGCGAGGCCGAGGGCGAGCACGGTGGTGAACTCGAGTGCTTCGGCCTCGTCGAACGCCGGGGTGCCGTTCGCTGTCTGGTCGGCGTGGAGGACGGCGACGAGGGTTTCGGGTGTGCCCGTGACGCTGCAGACCAGGTGCCTGTTGCCCGGTGGTGCGGTGTCGAGGATGCGGACCAGGAGGTCGGAGGCTCGTGCGAAGGCCGCGCGGCCGAGGTCCTCGCCGCAGGTCGCGCAGGCGCCCAGGCGAGCGAGGAGGGTGGCCGCGTACTCCCAGGTCGCCTGGCGGACGGCTTCGTCGACAAGGGCGGGGACGAGGTCGGCCAGGGGCTGGCCCTCGTAGGGAAGGGTGGGGCCGGTCGTCGCGAGTTCGGCGGTGAAGCGGGTGCGGTGGGCCGGTACGTCGGGGTCGAGGTCCTTGGCGGCGCAGTACTCGGCGTACTCCTGTGGGTCGAAGAGCGCCACCGTGGTGTGGATGCCCTGGAGGGCGCGTGTCTTGAGGAGGTCTTCGACCTGTCGGAGGTAGGTGGCGTGGTCGTCGAAGGTGAAGCTGCGGTAGCGCCGCATGGCACGGAAGTCGTGTTCGTCGGTGAGCAGGCCGATGGTGCCGGCGATCTCGCGGCGCAGGACGCGGCGCATGGTCTGGTGGTCGGTGTGTGCCATGTTTCCCCCTGTGTGCACAGTCGATCGATGCTCACTCACAGTAATCGACGGCACTGACAGCGGGCCTCCGGCGGGCCGGTCAGGCAGGGTGCGGCGGGAGGATCTCCCAGCTCAGACACGTTTTCTCACGGTCGGCGGTGCCGCTCGCAGGAGCAGGCGCCGATCGCCGCGGTGACGGCGAGTGGCCCGGCGCTGCATGAGCTGAACTCTTGGCACGGAGGGGGCGGACAAGATCGAGGGCACGCGCCGGCCGCGGACTTCGCGATCTTGGTCGTCGTGTCCGTGGCCGGCCACACCGCGCTGCGGCTTCTGCGCGGGTTCAGACCCGCTTGCGTGCGAGGTCCTCGTAGAAGTGCAGCAGGTCGAGGTTGTCGATGGAGCCCGGGTTGACCGCCTTGTCCAGGGGGGTGCCCTGGAGGAGTCGCTTGACCGGGACCTCGATGCGTTTGCCGGTGAGGGTGTGCGGGACTCCGGGCACCTCGATGATCTCGTCCGGGACGTGCCGGGGGGAGAGTTGCTCGCGGATGGTCTGCTTGATGCGGTTCAGGAGCGCCTCGTCGAGGACGGCTCCCGGCGCCAGGTGGACGAAGAGGGGCATCCAGTAGCCGCCGTCGGGCTGTTCGATGCCGATGACCAGGGACTCCTTGATTTCGGGGAGCCGCTCGACGGCCTCGTAGATGTCCGCCGAGCCCATGCGCACGCCCTGACGGTTGAGCGTGGAGTCGGAGCGGCCGTGGATGACGACGGAGCCGCGTGAGGTGACGGTGATCCAGTCGCCGTGGCGCCAGACGCCGGGGTAGGTGTCGAAGTAGCTGTCGTGGTAGCGGCTGCCGTCCGGGTCGTTCCAGAAGTGGACCGGCATGGAGGGCATGGGGTTGGTGACGACGAGTTCACCGACCTCGTCGACCACGGGGCGGCCGTCCGGGTCCCAGGACTGCAGGTCGGTGCCGAGGCCGGGCGCCTGGAGCTCGCCGGTGTGGACCGGGAGGGTCGGGACGGCTCCCGCGAAGCAGGAGCAGACGTCCGTGCCGCCGCTGACGGAGGCGATCCACAGGTCTTCACGTACCTCGTCGTGCAGCCAGCGGAAGCCGTCGGGCGGCAGGGGGGAACCCGTGGTGGCGACGCACTGCACTTTGGACAGGTCGAAGTCGCGGGACGGGTGGACGTCGGCCTTGCGGCAGGCCATGACGTAGGCCGCCGAGGTGCCGTAGAGGGTTGCACCCGTGCGTTCGGCGACGCGCCACTGGGCGGCCGTGTCGGGGTACCCGGGGCTGCCGTCGTAGAGAACGATCGTGGTGCCGGTCAGGAGGCCGGAGACGAGGAAGTTCCACATCATCCAGCCGGTCGAGGTGTACCAGAAGAAACGGTCCTCGGGACCCAGGTCGCAGTGCAGGCCCAGCTGCTTGAGGTGTTCGACGAGGATGCCGCCCTGGGACTGGACGATGGCCTTGGGCAGGCCGGTCGTGCCGGAGGAGTACAGCACCCACAGGGGGTGGTCGAAGGGGACCTGTTCGAAGACGGGGTCCTCGTCCGCGGCCGTCAGGGCCGACCACTCCAGGGCCCCTTCCGGTGCCTCCGTGCCCAGGAGGGGGATGTGGACCACCGCGCGCAGCGTCGGCAGCTCGCGGCGCAGTTCGGCGACGACGTCGCGGCGGTCGTGCTCCTTGCCGCCGTAGCGGTAGCCGTCCACGGTGAACAGGACGACGGGCTCGACCTGCTGGAAACGGTCGAGGACGCTGCGGGCGCCGAAGTCGGGGGCACAGGAGGTCCAGACGGCGCCGACGACCGCGGTGGCGAGCAGGGCGACGACGGCCTGCGGGATGTTCGGGAGGTAGCCGCTGATCCGGTCGCCGGGGCGGACACCCAGGCCGCGCAGCTCGGTGGCGAGGGAGCCGACCTGGCGGCGCAGCTCGGACCACGTCACCGGGCGCGGTTCATGGGTTTCGTCGACGTACAGGAGAGCCGGTTCGTCCGCGCGGGTGGCGCTCGCGCGCAGTGCGTGCTCGGCGTAGTTCAGCGTCGCCCCGGGGAACCACTGGGCGCCGGGCATGGAGCGGTCGCCCAGCACGCGCGCGTAGGGCGTGGAGAAGCGGACGTCGAACCACTCCGTGACGGCTTTCCAGAACGTTTCCAGCTCGTCGACGGACCAGCGGTGCAGGGCCGGATAGCCGCCTTCGGACGGGGCTCCGTGGCGTTCGGCCGCCCAGGACTGGAACCTGGTGACCTGGGCCTGGGCGATGCGCTGTGGGTCGGGCCGCCAGAGCGGCTCGGGGTTCACGGTCGACATGGGGCGGCTCCCGGACTGTGCGCGTCGTGTGCGTCGTCCGCGCACGTGCTGGGTGTGCGCGTGACGCGGCTGACACGGACGATGCCATGTGATCCACTTCTACACCAGGGTGCACCCCACACAGTCCGTGTCGTGAAGATGTGGTCTCAGCACGGGTGAACGGTAGTTGAACGACCCGCGCGCGTGGGGCGGCGAGTGGCAGGGTGAGCAGCATGAACGGTCGTGACCTGGTGCGTTCGATGAAGGCGGTCGGTTCTGCGGGGGCTGCCCAGGGGTTGCGCACCGTGCGGGCCGCGTGGCGCAGGCGGCGCGTCGACGCGATCGGACTGCCGACCCGTGGTGCCGAGCGAGCGCGGGTGCCGGGGCAGATGCAAGAGGTGGAGCCCGGCCCGGGTGGCGGGAGGATCCGGTTCGGCCGCTCCGAGCTGCGGATCCACGTCGCCGTGAGCGGGGCGGTGTTCTGGGGCTGGGACGGAGCCGGTCCCGAGCCGTCGTACGCGCTGGCCGGGCGCTGTCCGGAGGCGGATCCCCGGGCGGTGCTGGAGCCGGACAAGGACGGCGGCTGGCGGGTCGTCGCCGAGCGGATGACGGTCGTGATCTCGCGGCACGGTGCGATCGAGGTGCGCACACCGGGAGGGATGACGCTGCGGCATGAGCTGCCGCCCCGGTGGTGGGAGCCGGAGGAAGGCGGCCCGGGGCGCTGGATGCAGCGGTCGGAGGTGGCGGCGGACGCGCGCTTCTTCGGGCTCGGTGGGCGGGCGTCCGGGCCGCGCCTGCGGGACGGGTCGTACCGGCTCTGGAACACGGATCCCGGGCGCGCGTTCGGCCGCGAGGACGATCCGCTGTATCTGACGATGCCGGTGCAGTTGGTGGTGGCCGACGCGGCCACGCACCTGGCCTTCTACGACACGTCCTGGGACGGCACGGTGACGCTGCGCGAGGGCGAGGAGGGGGCAGGCTCCGGGCACGACCTGGCCGGGACGTCCCAGCTGCGGGTGGACGGGGGCCCCTTGCGCTGCTGGGTGATGGTGGGAACCCCCGCGCGCGTGCTGCTCGCCTGGGCCTCGCTCACCGGAGCACCGGCACTGCCACCCGCGTGGGCGCTCGGTCACCATCACGCGCGGTGGGGCTTCGGGAGCGAGCAGGAGCTGCGGCGTGTCCTGTCCGGCTACCAGGAACGCCGGCTGCCGCTCGACGCGGTCCATCTGGACATCGACCATCTCGACGACCACCAGGTGTTCACCGTCGACCAGGAGCGCTTTCCGAAGCTGCCGGTGCTCGCGGACGAACTGCGGCGGGACGGGGTTCGTCTGGTGTCGATCGTCGATCCGGCCGTGAGGGCGGCGCCGGGCAACGACGTCCACGACAGCGGGATGGCCGGGGACGCGTTCGTGCGGGACGCCTCCGGGCGGCTCGTCGAGGGCGTGGCGTGGCCGGGCGAGTCGGTTTTTCCAGATTTCACGCACGCACGCGTGCGGAGATGGTGGGGAGGCCTGTACGCGGAGCGGCTCGCGCAGGGGTTCTCCGGTTTCTGGCACGACATGAACGAGCCGACGTCGTTCACCGCCTTCGGCGAGTCGACCCTCCCGCGGTCGGCCCGGCACTCCCTGGAGGGGCGCGGCGGCGATCATCGTGAGGCGCACAACGTCTACGGTCTGTGCATGGCTCAGGCGGCGCACGACGGGCTGCGCGAGCTGCTGCCAGACGAACGCCCGTTCGTCCTCTCGCGCTCCGGTTGGGTCGGTCTGCAACGCTACGGCGGCACCTGGTCCGGTGACGTCGCCACGGGCTGGCCGGGACTGCGTGCGTCCCTGTCACTGGTCATGGGTCTCGGGCTGTGCGGCGTGCCGTACTCGGGTCCGGACGTGGGCGGCTTCGACGGAGCCCCTTCCCCCGAGCTGTACCTGCGGTGGTTCCAGCTGGGCGCCTACCTGCCGCTGTTCCGCACGCACGCGAGTCTGCGGGCGGGGCGCCGGGAGCCGTGGGAGTTCGGTGCGGAGGTGTTGGAGCACGCGCGCGTGGCGCTCCTCGAGCGTCGGCGGTTGCTGCCGTACTTCATGACGCTGGCGCATCTGGCCCGGCGTACGGGGGCTCCCTATGTGCGTCCGCTGTGGTGGGGGGCGCCCGAGGACCGGGCTCTGCGGGACTGCGAGGACGCCTTCCTGCTGGGTGACTGCCTGCTGGTGGCCCCGGTGCTCGATGCTGGTGCTGACCGGCGGGCGGTGCCGTTGCCGCGGGGGCTCTGGTTCGACAGGGCGACGGGGAAGGCGTACGAGGGGCCGGGGCAGGTGCTCGTCGATGCTCCCTTGGCGCGCATTCCGGTGCTGGCGCGCGCGGGTGCCGTCATACCGGTGCGGGGGGAGGACGGCGGGTTGGAGCTCGAGGTGTGGGCTCCGGCCCGGGGGCGGACGGGGGGCGGCCTGGTGGTGGAGGACGCCGGTGACGGCTGGGACGAGCCGGAGATCGAGCGGTACGTCGCCCGCTGGGAGGGCCGCCGGCGGGTCGTCGTCGAGCGGGAGGGCGAGGACGGCATGCGCGAGCCGTCCCACCCCGTACGCGTACGCGGGCTCGGCGAGTCGCCTCAGACGTAGCGGCCCTCGAAGAACGCCCGCACGGCGAGCGTGTGCAGCGGGAAGGCCAGCTCCTCCGGCCGGCGCAGGAGGTGCCAGCCCTCCGTCTCGTCCGTGGAGGCGGACGTCGGCAGCCGGTCGGCGGGGCGTTCCGGAAGGAGGCCGAAGAGGAGGAGGTGGCCGTCGGGGCTGCTCATGGCGTCGGCGAGGCGTACGTCGCGGCTCGCGGCGTCGATGCCCGTCTCCTCGTCGAGTTCGCGGACGACGGCCTGCCGCCAGTCCTCGCGGTCGTCGATGTAGCCGCCGGGCAGGGCGATGCCCCCGCGCGCGGGCTCGATGGTTCGGGTGACGACGACCAGGGCGGTGCCCTTCGTGTCGTACACGGGCTGGAGCGCGATCGCGACCGGCAGCGGGTTGCGGTAGGCCACGGCGGCGCACGCCGGGCAGGTGCGGGGCCAGCCGGTGACGCCCTCCCCGTAGGGCGCTCCGCAGCTCGAACAATGGGAGCCGCGCGGGGAGTTCGAAGTGGAGTACTGATTTTCGGACACGCGGCGGACTGTATCCGATCACGCGTGCGTGTCGCGCGCGGGCGTCCGGTACGCCTTGGTGAGCGACTTGGCGGCGACGGGGAAGTCGAAGTAAGTGTCCGGATATGGCTCGGGCTTGAAGGTGTAGTGCCACCACTCCTCGGCGAGGTTGACGAAGCCGAGCCCTTCGAGGGTGCCCTTGAGGAGCAGCCGGTTGGCGCGCTGCTCGCCCTGGATGCGGGGGTCGAGGGTGTGGCTGAGGGTGTCGAAGCAGTCGTAGCCGGTGCCCATGTCGACGGAGTTGTCCGGGAAGCGCTCCTCCCGGGGCGCGTAGCAGGGCACGAGGGGTTGTCCGGGGACGTAGGGCCTGGTCGGTCGGGCCGGCAGCTTCACGAGCGTGAGGTCCAGGGTCGAGCCGCGGCTGTGACCGGACTTCTCGGCGATGTAGCCGTCCTCGAACAGGCGGGTCTTGTCGACGTTCGGGTAGAACTCGCTCTTCATGGCCTCGTCGTCGAGGTCCTGCGCCCAGCGGACGAAGTGGTCCACGGCTCGCTGCGGCCGGTAGCAGTCGTACACCTTGAGTGTGTATCCCTGGCGCAGCAGCTTCGCCTGGGCCCGGTGGAGGGCTTCGGCGGCGGGCCGGGTGAGGATGCACAGCGGCTGACGGTAGCCGTCGATACGTGTGCCGACGAAGTTGTGCGGGGTGAAGTAGCGCATCTCCTGGAGGACCGTCGGGTCCACGGTCCGCAGGGAGACGAAGTCCGCCGGCGCTTCGGCTTCGGGGTGGGCCCGCCCGGTGGCGGACGCGGCGGTCACGGTCAGCAGGGCGGCGAGGGCGGTGACGACACCGCGTCCTGCACTGGAGAGTCGCGTCATGTCCATGCGTTTACCAGGACGGGCTTCGGCCGGGGAAGCACTCGGGGACGCTCCGCCCGTACACGGTGCCCCCTGCCCCTTTCGCCGTGTGCGTGCCAGACTTCTGACGTTCCGTCAGATATCTCGCAGGAGGGGCTATGCCGCGTACACGCACTCCCGTGGTCGCCAGGTGGTTCACCGGAGACGGCGACGCATTCAGGCTGCTCGGCACGCGCTGCTCGGCCTGCGGCTCGGTCTTCTTCCCGCGCGAGGACACGCACTGCCGCAATCCGGGCTGCGGTGGTGGCGAGCTGGAGGAAGTTCCGCTGTCGCGGCGCGGGCGCGTCTGGGCGTACACGGACTGCCGCTACCGGCCCCCGTCACCCTATGTGACCGACCCGGAACTTCCGTGGCAGCCGTACGCGTTGATCGCTGTGGAGCTGGAGTCCGAGCGGATGGTGGTGCTGGGGCAGGCGGTTCCCGGGATCACCGTCGCCGATCTGACGGTGGGCATGGAGGTGGAGGTCGTCCCCGGAGTGCTCCACGAGGACGCGGAGACGACCTGGACGACCTGGCACTGGCGGCCGGCGGGGGTGGCGGGATGACGGTGGAGGTGGCGGTGCTCGGTGTGGGGATGCACCCGTGGGGCAAGTGGGGTCGCGGCTTCGTCGAGTACGGCGTGGCGGCGGCCCGCGCGGCGCTGGCCGACGCCGGCCTGAACTGGCGGGAGGTAGGTTCGGTCGTCGGCGCGGACACGGTGCGTGGCGGCTATCCGGGGTATGTGGCGGGGGCCGCGTTCGCGAAGGCGCTGGGTTGGCAGGGGGCGCGGGTGACGAGCGTGTACGCGGCGTGCGCGTCGGGGGCCCAGGCGATCAACGCGGCGCGGGCGCAGATACTCGCCGGTCTGGCCGAGGTGGTTCTCGTGGTGGGGGCCGACGCGGCGCCCAAGGGCTTCTTCCGGCCTGCGGGCGGCGACCGGCCCGACGATCCCGACTGGCTGAGGTTCCGCCTCCTGGGGGCGACCAACCCCGCGTACTTCGGGCTGTACGCGCGTCGGCGCATGGCAGTGCACGGGGACACGCTGGACGACTTCGCCCGGGTGAAGGTGAAGAACGCCGCGATGGGGGCCCTGAACCCGAACGCGCGCTATCGCACGCGGGTCACCGCCGAGGAGGTCGCCGCGTCCGCCGTGGTGGCCGATCCGCTGCGGCTTCTGGACATCTGCGCGACCTCGGACGGCGGGGCGGCGGTGGTGCTGTCCAGCATGGAGTTCGCGCGGCGCCACGGGGCGTCGGACGCGGTGCGGATCCGCGCCGTGGCCACCGTGACTCCCCGTTACCCCAACACCGTGCTGGACCTGCCGGACATCGCGACCGACTCGGGAAGAGGGGCGGAACCGGCCGGTGAGACGTTCAGGGCATCGATTGCGGCCGCCGCCTACGAGGAAGCGGGCGTCGGGCCCGAGGACCTGTCCCTGGCCGAGGTGTACGACCTGTCCACGGCACTGGAGTTGCAGTGGTACGAGGACCTCGGGCTGTGCGGCGGCGGCGAGGGCGCCAAGCTGCTGCGGGACGGGGTGACGGCGCCCGGCGGTCGCATACCGGTGAACACGAGCGGTGGACTGGCCTCGTTCGGCGAGGCGGTGCCGGCGCAGGCGATCGCCCAGGTCTGCGAGGTGACCTGGCAGTTGAGGGGTCAGGCTGGCGGCCGCCAGGTGAGCGGAGCGCGCGTGGGCCTCACGGCGAACCAGGGGCTCTTCGGCCACGGGTCGGCGGTGGTTGCCGTGCGGTGAGGAGGCGGAGAGGCGTCACCGGAGAACCCGGGGCCTCGGCACGGGGGCGCCCGCGGCACCGGGCTCCCACAGGCCCGGATCTCACCCTGTGCGATCGCTCCGGAATGCTGCGTGAACGTCTCATGAACTGCGCCTGGGCGCGTGCCCGCAGCGCCATCATGCTCCCGTGCGCTCCTGGACGGATACTCTCCGCTTCGCCTTCCAGCCGGTGGTCAACCTGGCCACCGGAGGAGTGGCGGGTTTGGAGATCCTCGCCCGCCCCGAGACCGGCGACGTCCTGGCGGAGGCCCGGCGCGACGCCGAACTCGACGGCCGGCTGGCCGTTCTGGCGGTGCGGGCCGCGGCGCGCAAGGAGACGCTGCTGCCGCTGCACGTGAACGTGTTCGCCGGCACCCTGGCCGACCTCGGCGGGCTCGCCCCGCTGTACGACGCCGTACGGGAGGTGGGACGGCTGCCATGGGAGGTGACGCTCGACATCGTCCCGCCGTATACGCACGTGCCGCAGCGTGCGCTGCTGGAGGCGGTGGCGGCGCTGCGGGAGCAGGGCTTCCGGATCAGCACGGACGGCGTCGGGGACGGGGACGTCCCTTTGCGGCTGCTCGCGGACCTCGCGCCGGACCTGGTGAAGCTCGACGCGTGCCTGCTGGCGCGACCGGCGACGGTACGCGCAATGCGGACACTGTGCGACGAGCTGGGAGCGCTGCTGGCGGTCGAGGGGGTCGAGACCGAGCTGCAGTGTGCGGCCGCGCGGACGGCCGGTGCGCAGCTTGCCCAGGGCCAGCTGTTCGCGCCGCCGGCCCGGCTGCCCGCGGCCGACGTGTACGTGCCGCCGCGCTCCTCCGTGGCCGTGCCGGCGCCCCGGTCGGGGCCTTCGGTACGGGAGTTCCTCCGGCCGGCCGCGCTGCTGCCCGCGGGCGCCTCCGCCGGTCAGGTGCGGGCGCTGCTGACCGGATCGCCGGACGTGTCCGGGGTGCTGCTCGTGGACCGGGAGGGCGTGCCGGTCCGTTCCGTGCATCGCTCGCGCTTCCTGTTGTCGATGTCGGGGCGCTACGGACACGCCCTGTACGCCGACCGGCCCGCCACCCGACTCGGCGATCCGCCGCGCACGGTGGGCATCGACGCGACGGCGTGGGAGGTACTGGACGTGGTCGCCGTAGGCGGCCGGGACCGCACCTCCGACGACGTCGGCGTCGTCGACGACCACGGGCGGTGCGTGGGCGTCGTCCGGCTGGCGGACCTGGTGCGGGCGCTGGCGGAGACACGGGTCGAGGAGGCTGCGGGGCTCAACCCGCTCACGCGGCTGCCCGGTTCGGACGCCATCACGAGGGAGGTGGACCGGCGGATCGCGGACGACCGGACGTTCGCACTGAGCTGGCTGGACATCGACCACTTCAAGCAGGTCAACGACGGGGCCGGATTCGCGGCCGGGGACGAGTTGATCCGGTCGGTGGGGCGGATGTTGCGAGGGCAGGCCTCCGGGGGCACACGCGTGGGGCACATCGGCGGGGACGACTTCCTGGTCCTCACCGATGTGGATGGCCTGGACCCGCTGGCCGCGTCGGTGCTGGACGCGCCCTGGTCGGCGGGCGGTCACTTGGTCACGCTGTCACTGGCGACCGTCCTGTGCCTGCCGGGGAGGGTGGCGGACCACCGCCAGGCGGCGGCCTGTCTGGTGCCGCTGAAGCAGGCGGCGAAGGCGCTGCGCGGCGGCAGTTGGGTCCTCGGGCACGCCGGGTCGCCCGGACACGAGGTACGGCGGGGGTCGTTGCCGGTGGCAGCCGCGGGGCCGGAGGTGGTGGGAGCGGAGCCGGGGGTGGGATGAGGGCGCTGCGGCACCGGGAGGGCCGCCCGCGCAGGCGGAACACTCCAAGGTCGGTGAACGGTCCACTGAACGCACGCGCCCGTGACACGGATCAAGCGCACCCCGGGCGGGCGGAACGACCGCCCGGGGATCGCCCGTGCGGATGTCGACCGCCGCTCCGCCCGTCCTTCCTCAACCGTTGACGTCGCCCTCCTTGACGCTCCGTTGGCGCCGGTGAACACTTCCCGGTGTCAGCCGACATCGCCGTACATTCACGGCGTACCAGGCACTGCGCCACAAGGGCTCTCCGATCCGAGGTGCACTCCCCCACGGGCGATTCGGCTACGACGGCACGCTCGTCACGGACGCCGGGCGGGGCGCGGAACCTCCCTGCCTTGGCCGAAGCAGCCACGGGAACCGCACCCTGCACGCCGGCACCTGGGTCGATCACCCCGGGCCGGCCTAGGAGCCGCCATGAGCAACGGAGACATATTCGTCGGCGAGGTCATCGGAACCGCGATCCTCATCCTGTTCGGCGCGGGCGTCTGCGCCGCCGTCACCCTCAGATACTCCAAGGCCCGTGCCTCAGGGTGGGTCGTGATCGCCTTCGGGTGGGGGTTCGGCGTACTGGCCGGGGCCTACACCGCCGCACCGCTGTCCGGTGGGCATCTGAATCCGGCGGTCACGCTCGGGATCGCCGTCGACACGGGCGAGTGGGGCAAGGTCTGGGTCTATCTGCTGGGCCAGATCGTCGGCGCGATGCTCGGCGCCGTGCTCGCGTACCTCGTCTACCTCGCGCAGTTCCAGGCGAACGTACGGACGACCGGCACCACCGAGGGCACGGCGGAGGAGCCGACGCCCACGCTCGGCATCTTCTCGACCATCCCCGAGATCCGGAATCCGGTCGCCAACCTGATCACGGAGATCATCGCGACCGTCGCCCTCGTCCTGCCGATCCTCGCCTTCGGGCTGACGAAGGGGCTCGGGGAGTCCGGCACGCTGGTACTGATCGTGTCGCTGCTCGTCGTCGGCATCGGCCTCTCGCTCGGCGGCCCCACCGGATACGCCATCAACCCGGCGCGCGACCTCGGTCCGCGCATCGTCCACACCTTCCTGCCGATCCCCAACAAGGGCACCTCCGACTGGGGTTACGCCTGGATTCCGGTCGTGGGCCCGTTGATCGGCGGAGCACTCGCGGGCCTCCTCTACAACGCGGCCTTCTGAGCAGCACCCGAGCGCCACATCGGACCGGCGCGCGGCCGGCAGCGCCGGATCCCCCGCGGAGCGCAGCATCCGAGCAGCCTTCTTAACCCAGCCCAAGGGGTAGCCATGACGGACAACGCCGAGAAGTACGTCGCCGCAATCGACCAGGGCACCACCTCGAGCCGCTGCATCATCTTCGACCGGAACGGCGCGATCGTCGCGGTCGACCAGCGTGAGCACCGCCAGATCTTCCCCAAGCCCGGCTGGGTGGAGCACGACGCCACCGAGATCTGGTCCAAGGTGCAGGCGGTGGTGGCCGGGGCGATCGCCAAGGCAGGGCTGCGCGCGGAGCAGATCAGCGCGCTCGGCATCACCAACCAGCGTGAGACGACCGTGCTGTGGGACCGTGCCACGGGCAAGCCAGTGCACAACGCGATCGTGTGGCAGGACACCCGGACGGCCGCGCTCTGCAACGAACTGGGCGGCGCCGACGGGCAGGACCGCTTCCGTGAGCAGACCGGCCTGCCGTTGGCCAGCTACTTCTCCGGGCCCAAGGCGGCCTGGCTGCTCGACAGCGTGCCCGGGCTCAGGGTCCGCGCGGAGCGAGGCGAAATCGCCTTCGGCACCATCGACTCGTGGCTCATCTGGAACCTGACCGGCGGCGTGGACGGCGGCCGGCACGTGACCGATGTGACGAACGCCGGGCGCACCATGCTGATGAACCTGGAGACCCTCCAGTGGGACGCGTCCATCCTGTCGGCGATGAACGTGCCCGAGTCCGTCCTGCCCGAGATCAGGTCCTCCGCCGAGGTGTACGGCACCGCGGTGGGCCAGCTCTCCGGCGTGCCGGTCGCCTCGGCGCTGGGCGACCAGCAGGCAGCGGTGTTCGGTCAGGCCTGCTACGACGTCGGGACGGCGAAGAACACGTACGGGACCGGCAGCTTCCTGCTGCTGAACACCGGCAACCGGCCGGTGCCGTCGAAGAGCGGACTGCTGACGACGATGGGCTACAAGATCGGGGAGGAGGCGCCCGTCTACTGCCTGGAGGGTTCGATCGCCATAACGGGCGCGCTCGTGCAGTGGTTCCGGGACCAGCTCGGCATCATCCGCACGGCTGACGAGATCGAGACCCTGGCGGCGAGCGTCGACGACAACGGGGGCGCGTACATCGTGCCCGCCTTCTCCGGTCTGTTCGCGCCGTACTGGCGCTCCGACGCTCGGGGTGTCGTCACCGGGCTCACCCGGTACGTCACCAAGGGGCATCTCGCGCGCGCGGTGCTGGAGGCGACGAGCTGGCAGACGCGTGAGGTCGTGGACGCCATGTACCAGGACTCCGGGGTGCGGATCACGACCCTGAAGGTGGACGGCGGCATGACGAAGAACAACCTGCTCATGCAGCACCAGGCCGATGTGCTCGGGGTGCCGGTGATCCGGCCCCGGGTGTCGGAGACGACCTGCCTGGGCGCGGCGTACGCGGCCGGGCTGGCCACCGGTGTGTGGAACGACCTCGACGAGCTGAAGGCGCACTGGCAGAGGGACGCCGAGTGGACTCCGTCGATGGAGGCGTCCGTGCGGGACCGCAAGTACCACAACTGGCGCAGGGCCGTGGAGAAGAGCTTCGGCTGGGTGGAGGCCGACGGATAGGCGGACGCGCGTCCGTCTCCGTGTACCGCGGCCCGTACCCCTGTCGGCGGGGGTACGGGCCGTTTCCGTGGCTCAGGTGGTGACGGCGCGGCGGCGGTCGGCGCCGTAGTCCATGGCGTGCTGGACGACGCCGACCAGGACGTCCTTGACCGAGCCGCGGTCGCGGGCGTCGCACAGCAGCACGGGTACGGCGTCGTCGAGGTCGAGCGCCCGCCGGACGTCCTCGGCCGGGTAACGGGCCGCTCCTTCGAAGCAGTTGACGCCGACGAGGAACGGTATGGAGCGGCGCTCGAAGTAGTCGACGGCGGCGAAGCAGTCCTCCAGGCGGCGCGTGTCGGCGAGCACGACGGCGCCGAGCGCGCCCTCGGACAGCTCGTCCCACATGAACCAGAACCGTTCCTGGCCGGGCGTGCCGAACAGGTACAGCACCAGGTCCTCGCGCAGGGTGATGCGACCGAAGTCCATGGCGACGGTGGTGGTGTGTTTGCGTTCGACGCCCGTGGTGTCGTCCACCGGGCGGCCCGCCTCGGTGAGGAACTCCTCCGTGCGCAGCGGCCTGATCTCGCTGACGGCGCCGACGAGGGTGGTCTTGCCCACGCCGAAGCCGCCGGCCACCAGGATCTTGAGCGTGACGGGCTCGACCGGGGGCTTGCCGCGCTCAGAACGCCCGAAGATCATCGATCACTTCTCCTGCTGGGTGGTGGGCGGTGGGCCGTAGCCTCCGCCGCCGGGGGTTTCGATGACGAGGACGTCGTCGGGGCCGACGTCCACGGAGTCGCTGCCGCCGAGTTCGACGACGCTGCCGTCCGCACGTTCCACCCGGTTGGCGCCCAGCGCCCCCGGGTCGCCGCCGGCCATGCCGTACGGGGGGACCCTGCGGTGCTGGGACAGGGTGGAGACGGTCATGGGCTCCAGGAAGCGGATGCGGCGCACCGCGCCGTCCCCGCCGCGCCACCGTCCGGCGCCGCCGCTGCCGTGCCGGACGGCGAACTCGTCGAGCCGCACGGGAAGCCGCCATTCCAGGACCTCGGGGTCGGTCAGGCGGGAGTTGGTCATGTGGGTCTGGACGACGCTCGCGCCGGGGAAGCCGTCGCCGGCGCCGGATCCGGACGCGACGGTTTCGTAGTACTGGTGGCGTTCGTTGCCGAAGGTGACGTTGTTCATCGTGCCGGAGCCCTCGGCCTGGACGCGGAGGGCCGCGTAGAGGGCGCCGGTGATCGCCTGGGAGGTCTCGACGTTGCCCGCGACGACGGCGGCGGGGTGTTCCGGTGCGAGCATGGAGCCGCGCGGGACGATGATCGTCAGGGGGCGCAGGGAGCCGTCGTTGAGCGGGATGTCGTCGGCGATCAAGGTGCGGAAGACGTACAGGACGGCCGCGTTGACGACCGAGTACGGGGCGTTGAAGTTGGTCGCCTGCTGGGGTGAGGTGCCCGTGAAGTCGACGGTCGCGGAGCGGGCTTCGCGGTCCACGCGCACGCGTACCCGGATGACGGCGCCCGCGTCGGTCTCGTAGGCGTACTCGCCGTCGTCGAGGGCGTCGATGACACGGCGCACGGCTTCCTCGGCGTTGTCCTGGACGTGCCTCATGTACGCCTGCACGACGTCGAGCCCGAAGTCCTCGATCATGCGGGCGACTTCGTCGACGCCCTTCTGGTTGGCGGCGATCTGGGCGCGCAGGTCGGCGAGGTTGGTCGCCGGGTTGCGGGAGGGATGAGGGGCTTCGGTGAGGAGGCGGAGGGTCTCCTGCTCGCGGAAGCGGGCGTTCTCGGTGAGGAGCCAGTTGTCGAAGAGGACGCCCTCCTCGTCGATGGTGCGGCTCTCCGCGGGCATGGAGCCGGGGGCGATGCCGCCGATCTCGGCGTGGTGGCCTCGGGAGGCCACGTAGAAGAGGACCTCCGGGTCACGCTCCGTGTCCTTCGCGTCCTCGGTGTCGAAGACCGGTGTGATCACGGTGACGTCGGGCAGGTGGGTGCCGCCGTGGTAGGGGTCGTTGACCGCGTAGGTGTCCCCGGGGCGCATTCCGGAGCCGCTGCGGCGGATGACCTCCTTGACGCTGGTACCCATCGAGCCGAGGTGGACGGGGATGTGGGGGGCGTTGGCCACCAGGTTCCCGTCGGGATCGAAGAGGGCGCACGAGAAGTCGAGGCGTTCCTTGATGTTGACCGACTGGGCCGTGGACTCCAGGCGGGCGCCCATCTGTTCGGCGATGGACACGAACAGGTTGTTGAAGACCTCGAGGAGGACCGGGTCGGCTTCCGTGTCGGCTTCGGAACTCTGCGTGATCGCCGCGCGTTCCATGAGCAGATGCCCGTCGTCGGTCGCCGCGGCTTTCCAGCCCTCGTCGACGACGGTCGTCGCACTGGCCTCGGTGATGATCGCCGGGCCGGTGACGGTCACGCCGGGAGGGAGGTCCTCGCGGCGGTGGAGGGGTACGTCGCGCCAGGCGCCGCCGGTGTGGAGGCGGACGGTGTCGGGGTCGGCGCAGCGGCCCTCGTACGGGGCGAGGGCGGAGAGATCGGGGGGTTCGGTGATGCCGGTGGCTTCGACGGAGAGCGCTTCGACGACGATCGGGCGGTCGAGGGTGAAGGAGTACGTGGCGCGATGACGTTCTTCGAAGGCGTCTCTCATCGCGGTGGGCTCGGTCAGCTCGACGGTGAGGGTGGTGTCGGTGCCGTCGTAGCGGAGCTGGGCGCGCCGGGTGATGTGGATGCGGTCGCCGGGGATGTCCTCGGCGAGGAGTTCGGCGCGGGCCGCCGTCTCGAGGTGGTCGGCCGTCTTGCGGATGCCGGGCAGGGAGGCGGGCTCCAGGGGCGCCTCGACGGACTGTTCGCGCATGGCCGTGGTGTCGGCGAGGCCGATGCCGAGCGCGGACAGGACACCGGCCATGGGGGGTACCAGAACGGTGCGGATGCCGAGCGAGTCGGCGACCATGCACGCGTGCTGCCCGCCGGCACCACCGAACGTGGTGAGGGTGTAGCGGGTGACGTCGTGGCCCTTCTGGACGGAGATCCGCTTCACGGCGTTGGCGATGTTGACGACGGCGATCTGGAGGAATCCCTCGGCCACCTGCTCCGGCGTGCGGTGGTCGCCGGTCCTCTCGCGGATCTCGCGCGCGAGTGCGGTGAAGCGGTCACGGACGATCACCTCGTCGAGAGGCTGGTCGCCGTGCTTGCCGAACACCCGGGGGAAGCGGGCGGGTTGGATGCGGCCGAGCATCACGTTGGCGTCGGTGACGGTGAGCGGTCCGCCGCCCCGGTAGCAGGCCGGCCCCGGGTCCGCGCCGGCCGAGTCCGGTCCCACGCGGTAGCGGGAGCCGTCGAAGTGGAGGACGGATCCGCCACCGGCGGCGACGGTGTGGATGTCCAGCATGGGGGCGCGCAGCCTTACGCCCGCGATCCGCGTGGTGAAGACGCGTTCGTACGCACCCGCGAAGTGGGAGACGTCGGTGGAGGTGCCACCCATGTCGAAGCCGATGACCCGGTCGAAGCCGGCGCGCTGGGACATGCGGGCCATGCCGACGATGCCGCCCGCGGGACCGGACAGGACGGCGTCCTTCCCGCGGAACTGGTGGGCCTCGGCGAGCCCGCCGTTGGACTGCATGAACATCAGCCGCACACCGTGGAGCTCTTCGGCGACGTGCCGGACGTAGCGGCGCAGGACGGGCGACAGGTAGGCGTCGACCACGGCCGTGTCCCCACGCGGGACGAGTTTCATGAGCGGGCTGACCTCACTGGACAGCGAGATCTGCGGGAAGCCGATCCGGGCGGCCAGACGGCCCACCTCATGTTCGTGGGCGGGGTGGAGGTGGCTGTGCATACAGACGACGGCCACGGCCCGGATGCCGTCGTCGTACGCCTCCCGCAGCGGCCCGGAGAGGGCGTCCAGGTCGGGAGCGCGCAGGACCGTGCCGTCGGCGGCGATGCGCTCGTCCACCTCGACGACCCGCTCGTACAACAGCTCGGGGAGCTCGATACGGCGGGCGAAGATGTGGGGACGGTTCTGGTAGCCGATGCGCAGGGCGTCCCGGAAACCACGGGTGACGACGAGCAGGGTGCGCTCGCCCTTGCGTTCCAGGAGGGCGTTGGTGGCGACTGTCGTGCCCATGCGGACGGACTCGACGGATTCCGGTGCGTCTCCCAGCAGGGCCCGGACCCCGGCGACGGCCGCGTCGGCGTACCGCGCCGGGTTGTCGGACAGCAGCTTGTGGGTCAGCAGCCGGCCGTCGGGGCGGCGCGCGACGATGTCGGTGAAGGTGCCGCCCCGGTCCACCCAGAACTGCCAGCCGGTCACGTCCTCACCCCGCTTCCGCGCCGCTCACAGCGCTCGGAGGCCGTTGATCACGTCGCGCAGAATACTCTCGTCCGGCAGTTCCGCCGGGGGTACGGGCCGGTTCACGTGGACGAGTGCGGAGTCCACGAGGTCCCCGACGAGGACCCGGACCACACCGATGGGCAGATCGAGTTCGGCGGCGAGTTCGGCGACCGACTGCGGGGCGTCACGGCAGAGATCCACGATGTCCACGTGTTCCGGGGACAGCGAGGGGTCCGCTTCCGGGTCGCCCGCGTGGGGCTCGGCGACGACCACCGCGATCAGGTCGAGACGGTGCTGGACCGCACTGGTGGTGCGGCCGCGTGTCATGGCGTACGGACGGACGACCGGTCCGGCCTCGTCGTCGAACCAGTGCCTGTTCCCCTGACCGTCTGTGCTCATGCCATCCCACTACCCGCCCGAGGGCAGATCGGTGCGCGGAGCGGTGCCCAGATGTGCGCCGACCCGCTTCACCAGGAGCGTCATCTCGTACGCCACCAGTCCGACGTCCGAGTCGGCGTCCGCGAGGACGGCGAGGCAGCTGCCGTCGCCGGCGGCGGTGACGAACAGGAACGCCTCGTCGAGTTCGACGACGGTCTGCCGGACGCTGCCGGCGTCGAAATGGCGGCCGACGCCCTTGGCGAGGCTGTGGAAACCGGAGGCGACGGCGGCCAGGTGCTCGCTGTCCTCACGGCTCAGGTCCCTGGACACCCCCGTCGGCAGGCCGTCGCCGGAGAGCACGACAGCCTTGCGGATGCTGGCGACGCGGCCGACGAGTTCGTCGAGGAGCCAGTTCAGTTCGCCGTTGCCGGTCGTGATGTGGCCGGTCGCCTTCGGTGCGGTCATCGACCGTCCCCCTTTGTCGTTCCCTGTGGTGCTGTGCCGCTGTGGGCGTCTTCGCCCGCGGCGTTCTCCGCGCGGCCGCGCTGCCAGCCGCGCTGGAGCGAGGCCATGCGGTTGCGTACTTCGTCGGCGTCCCGGTCCACGGGGTCCGAGCGGTCCTCGGCGCCCGGGGCCGGGCCCTGTCGCAGCTGTGGCGCCAGATTCGCCTGCCGCACGCGCCGGGGCAGGGCACCGGTGCCGGAGCCCGTGTCATGAGGCCCGGTTCCGGGCTTGCCGAGGGAGTCCTCGGGGCGGCCCTGCGCCGTGTCCGCGGGGCGGTGGCGCATGGTGTCCGATCGCTCGCCAGGGTCGTCCGGGCCGCTCGTCAGGGCTGCGGTCTGCCCGGACCGCCGGGGAAGGGCGGATGGCCGGGACGGCTCGTCGGCGCCGTGACCGGGGTGCTCGGCGGCGTCGGCGCGTCGCGGAAAGTGTGCCGTCGCCCCGCGCCGGCGCGACGGCAGGGGCGCCGGGGCGTCGCCCTCCGCCCTGCGTGCCCCGGCTCGCGAGGGGGAGTCCTCGCCCGCCTCCGCGCGGCGGGATCGCTGATCGGTCACCGGGCGGCCGTGGGAGCTGACCAGCTTGGGCGTCCGGCGGCTCGGCAGCGGTACCGGAGCGGCCGGGTCGCGGTGAGCGGTCCGGTCCGGTTCGCCGTGGGTTGTGTCGGGAAGCCGGCGGTGCGGTTCGGCTGCGCCGGCGGCCGGCGTGTCGTCCGTACGGCCGGCGGAGCGGCGTGGGCGGAACAGGCCGCCCCGTTCGTCCTCCTCGTCGCTCAGGGGGGCCGGGAAGTCACCGAGGGAGTCCAGGTCGACGGGGGCTTCCAGCTCGACCGGGCCGTCCAGCAGCGCGGCGGGCATTCCGGGGAGCGGCGCCGGCACGTGGGCGAGCGCGGACCTGCGGTTCTCCGCGGACTCGCTCTCCTTGGCGGGCCTGGGACGGTCGAGGCGGAAGCCGATGCCGTTGGTGTCGGGGACGTCGTCGGTGAGCAGCGCGTCGGGGATGAAGATGACGGCGGTCGTGCCCCCGTACGGGGAGGGCTGCAGGGAGACCCTGACGTTCTGCCGCTGGGCGAGCCGGCTGACCACGAACAGCCCGAGCCGGTCGGTGTCGGACAGCTCGAACTCCGGGGTCTCGGCGAGCCGGAGGTTGGCTTCGAGGAGCGCTTCGGGCGCCATACCGAGGCCGCGGTCGTGGATCTCCAGGGTGAACCCGTTGGCGACCCGGTCGCCCAGGACCTGGACGGCGGTGTGCGGCGGGGAGAACACCGTGGCGTTCTCCAGCAGTTCGGCCACCAGGTGGGTGAGGTCGGCGACGGCCGGTCCTGTGACGGCGACGCGCGGCAGGCGGCGGACCTCGATGCGTTCGTAGTCCTCCACCTCGGCGACCGCGGCGCGCACGATGTCCATGAGCTGGATGGGCTTGCGCCACTGCCTCGAGGGAGCGGCTCCGGAGAGGATCACCAGGCCCTCGGCGTGCCGGCGCATGCGGGTCGTGAGGTGGTCGAGCCGGAAGAGGTCGGCGAGTTCCTCGGTGTCGTCGGTGCGGCGCTCCATGGTGTCGAGCAGGGTCAGCTGCTTGTGCAGCAGGACCTGGCTGCGGCGGGCGAGGTTGACGAACACCTCCGAGACGCCGGAGCGCAGCTCGGCCTGCTTGACGGCGGCTTCGACGGCGGCGCGCTGCAGGGTGTTGAGGGCCTGGCCGACCTCGCCCATCTCGTTCTTGTCGTACTCGAGGCGCGGGACCTCGGTCTCGACGTCGACCTGCTCTCCCGCGGAGAGGCGGCGCATGACGCTGGGGAGGCGGACGGCGGACGCCTCGTGGGCCTCGACCCGCAGTTGGCGCAGGTCACGGATGAGGCCACGGCCGATGCGGACGGACAGGAAGAGGGAGACGAGCAGCGCGATCAGGCCGAGGACGCCGGCAACGACGGCCTTGACGATGACCTCGATCGCCACCGGCCGCACACGGTCCTGGTAGCGGTCGTTGGCCTGCTCGTCGAGGGTGCCGAGTTCGTCGAGGACGTTGGCGGCCGCGGTGTCCCAGGTCCGCGCGGTGACGCCCCGGGGCATGTCGCCGGGGGTGGCGGAGACGACGGCCTGTTCCGCTGTGCGCAGGGGGGCGGTGGTGGCGTTCTTCCAGAAGCTCTCGTAGCGTTCGCGCTCCGCGACGGGCAGTTGGGCGAGGCCGATGTCGTAGACCACGTTCCGCTGGGCCTCGAGGTCGGAGACGGCGCGGATCTCGTCGTGCGTGAGCCGGCCCACGACCAGGGCGGAGCCGAGCAGGGCGTCCTCCCGGGAGAGAAGTTCGCGGGCGCGGGCGACGCTGACGAGAGCCCGGTACTGCTTGTCCATCTCCACGCTGTCGACCACGTCCAGCTTGGCCAGCAGGGCGTAGCAGGGGTCGATCAGACGGTTGTAGAGGTCCAGGGCCTGCGCCCGGTTCACGGTGCCCTCTTCGACGCTGCGTCGCAAGGAGTCCAGGCCGTCGAAGGCGTCGAGGACCGCGGTAACGCCCTCGCCGTCGTCCTGGTCCAGCAGGTCGCGTACTTCGGGGTCCTCGGCGTTCTTGCGGAGCTCCGCGAGGGCCTCGTCCGTGGTGGTCCGGGTGCGGCGCAGCGCGGAGAGCGCGTCGGAGGCGCGGGGGTCGGCGAGGTGGACCAGGGTCTGGCGGCGTTCCTGCTGGACGACGCGGACGGTGTCCTCGATGGGGTAGCCGATCTTCTCCACGACGTGCGACACGGTGAACAGACGGTTGGCCTCTCGCCCCGTCAGCACCGTGGCGAATCCCCAGATGGCGGTCAGCGACACCAGCGGCACGAGAAGCAGCGCCACGATCTTCCGGCGGATGGACTTCCCGCGAAAGCGCATGGCCTCCCCCAGCTCGGACCCCCACCGGCAGGGGGTACGCATGTGCGTCAACAAACGTCGCGAGCCTACTACCGACGCAAAGTTAACTCGAAGAGCCGTCCGGAAGCCGACCGCCCGTATCGACGCCGGAACGGGGGGAGTTGTCCGGTCATTGCGGGAGATTGCCTCCCCGGATTCGCACTGCCGAGCGGGGGCGGATCGGGTCGGCGCCGGCGGCGAGTTGGCCAGAATTTTTCGAAAAGAGGGAATCTTCGACGGCCGTTGTGCGTCCTACTCATTGGGAAGAGGGGGCGGAATCGGCCACAGGAGCCGCAAGCCGCACCCGGGCGGCGTAAAAGAGCGCAAGCCGGGCAGCCACTGGGGAGCCGGTTCTTCGAACCGGCGGCAAGCTGTTTGCCGGCGGTGGGGAGTGACACCTTGATGGGCACGGCGGAGCGGCGCGAGGCGCCCGAGGACGGCGTGGTTGCGCGGGGAACCGCGCTGCGGGAGGCCGAGGCGCCGGAGGCACTGGATCGTGGCATTCCGGCGAGCCGGCGCGGGCGGGCGGACGTGCACGACGTCCCGGCGGCCGCGGCGCCGGGTCGAGCAGCCTCGAGTGCCGGGCGGGCGGACGCGGTCGACGGCAGTGGTGCGCGCGGCGCGGAAGAAGAGCGGCCGGCCTATCGGCCGTTGTGGGTCGAGGAGCCCGCGCGTCGGCCCAGGCTGCCCGACCCCGTCCGTACGGCGGCGGTGCGCGCGGTGCTCATCATCGCCCTGACGCTGCTCCAGGCCATGGTCGCCTTCCTGTGCACCCTGGCCGGCTCCTGGCTGGCCTTCCCGATGGTGATCAGCAGTGTGGTCAGCACGGTGGTGGCCACGTGGGGCGTGCTGGACGTCTGGGTGACCCGCCAGGTGTGGAAGCAGCGGCACGGTGTCGTGTCGACCCCGAGCAGCACCGCGCGTGCCCTGCGGCGGGAGCGGCGCCGTGTCCGTCGGCAGACGCGGGCGACCGAGCGTGCCCAGGAGCGGATACGCCGACGGGGCGGCGCCGGGCAGTTGTCCCACTCGTGAGGCAGGCGTGAGGCACGTCTCCCGCGGGCGTCCGGGGAGGACCCGCGGCCGTGCTGAGCGGCGCGGGGAACTGCGCCGGAGCTGTCGAGGCGTCGTCCCGCGCCGGTCCCGAGCGGTCGGTTCGTCCCACCTGCCTCAGCAGCAGCGGGACGACACGCGCGGCAGGCGGCCAGGGCGGATCCGCAGTTCCCCCCTGCCGCACGTCTAGGGGGCGCTCGGGGCCGGTCGCTTGTACATTCTCGTCGCCGTGATCTCGCTGTGCACGGCCTCCCCCGCCTGGGGCTGCTGTGGCAGGCCGGGGCGGAGGTGTTCCTCCACGCTGATGTACTTCAGGCCCGCCCGCAGGTCGGCGTCGTTGCGCAGCCGGATGACCAGGGGGAACTCAGCGAGAGCCGTGGTGTCGAACAGACCGGTGGTGTAGAGGAGCTGGACGCCGAGGGCGTCCGAAACCGCCCGCTGGAGTTCCAGCAGGTAGGTGGCGTTGGCGCGCCCGATGGGGTTGTCGAGGAAGAGCGTGCCGGCGTGACGGTGCTTGTCCCGGCCCCGGTCGTTGCTCCGGAGGGCGGCCATCGTGCAGTACAGGGCGATGGCCGCGGTGAGCAGCTGGCCGCCGGAGAACACGTCGCCCATCTGCCCGACGGGCACCCGCTCCGCGCGCAGCACCGCGTCCGGCTTGAGGATCTCCACGGCGACGCCCTTTGGCTGGAGGGCGGCCGCCACGCCTCGCAGCAGCAGGGACATGCCGTCGCGGCGCAGGTCGGAGTTCTTCTTCACGGCCGCGCGGGTCGCCTCGTCGATGACCTCGCCGAGCCGCTCGATGAGGGTGGCCTGATCGGGCTCCTCGAACCGGATGCGCAGGAACTCCTGCCCGGACCACTCGCCGAGCCCCTCGGGCAGGCGGGACAGCCGCTGGGCGGAGCGCAGGGTGGCGAGCGCCGACTCCACGAGTCCTCGCAGGCGGTCCACGATCGAGTCGCGGTTGCGTTCCAGCTGCTCCAACTCGTCCGTGAGCACACGGAGCCGGGGCGCGAAGGCGTCCGCCCACTTCTGGGCGTGCTCGGGCAGGGCGGAGGCGGGCAGCTCGCGGATCTGCTGCCGCGCCGGAGTGCGGACCTGCTCGTAGCGGGTGGAGTTGGCGTGCCGCACCAGCACGTCACTCGCTTCCCGTACGGCGGCCTCGGCGGCGGACAGGTCGGCGGCGCAGCCGCGTAGCGAGCGGCGGGCCTCGGCGGCGGACTGGCGGGCCTCCTCCAGGTCGCCGGGGTAGGGCTCCGGCTGCTCCTCGTCCTCCTCGGCGGTGTGCTCGCGCAGCAGGTCCCGCAGCATCGCGGCGATCTCGTCGAAGCCGCCGGCCGCGTCCTCGGCGGCCCGGTGCGCCTCGAGGAGTTCGGCGTGCGCTTCGCGGGCCTGGTTCAACGCTTCGGTGCGGGAGACCAGTTCACCCGTGGCGGTGCGCAGCAGTGCCTGCGCGTGCTCGGCGTCGCGCGGGACGAGGTCCTCGGGCAGTTCGGTGTGGACCTCGCCGTCCTCGGGGGCGTGCCGTTCGGCCTCGCCGCGGAGCCGGCCGAGCTGCTCGCTGGCGCTGGACATGCGGGTTTCCAGGAGCTGCACCAGCTCCTCCGCGCGCGCGGCGGCGGCCTGGCGGGACGGCCCGTCGGAGCCGTCCGGCGACTGGAGCAGTTGCTCCGCGCGCGTGCGGACCTTGTTGCTGAGCCGGTCCAGCTCGGCGCGCGCCGCGCTCTCGTCGCTCTCCGCCCGGGCCTGCTCGGCCCGCAGATCGGCGCCGACACCGACCTTCTCGTACACCTGGGAGGCAGCCCGGTAGGCCTCCCGCAGGGCGGGCAGGGACGCCTTGGGCGCCGCCGCGTCCTCCTCGGGCACGCCGTCGGGGGCGCCGGCGATCTCGGAGCGCTCGGCACGCAGCGCACGCGCGGTGCGGCGGGCGTCGTCGGCGGCGCGCTGGGCGGCGCGGCGGTCCTCGTCGGCGGCGCGGGCCCGCTCCAGGCAGGCCTGTGCGCGGGCCTCCGACTCGGTGGCCTCGTCGGCGAGTTCGCGCAGTTTGACCTGCCAGCCGGCGCGCTCGCGCAGCCGGAAGGCGAGACCGGCGAGGGCATCGGCGGCGCGCCGGGCCTTCTGCGCCGCCTCCTGCCGCTCGTCGCGTACCTGCGCGGCCTCGGCGGCGGCCTCGTCGGCCTCCGCGCGGACGGTGCGCGCCTCGGCCAGCTCGGCCTCGGACTCCTCGGCGAAGGAGCGCGCTTCGCGGGCGGCCTCGGCCAGTTCGACCAGCCGTCCCGCCGGGCAGCCCGTACGCCAGGAGGCGAGGCGCGCGGCCAGCTCGCGGTCCTTGCCGAGCCGGGCGGCGAGCCGCCTGATCTCGTCGTCCCGCTCGGTGGCACGCGCGCGCAGCGCCTGCCGCTCCTCGTCGGCGGCGTGCTCGTCGTGCATGGCCGGGTTCGGCGGCACGAGGAAGACGTCCCCGGTGTCGGCCTCGGGTGCGGGGGTCGGGGCGAGCAGGGCGGCGGCGGTGCCGACCGCGACGGCGGACCTCGGCAGCAGGGCGGCTTCGCTGAGCGCCTCGCGCGCCCGTGCGTGTGAGCCGGGGTCGGTGATGATCACTCCGTCGACCAGCTCCGGGCGGGCGGCGAGCACGCGCGCGTGGTCGGCGGGGTCGACGGCCTGGGCGAGGTAGCGCCAGCCGGGCAGCGCGGGGATGCCGTGCTCGCCCAGGTACTCGACGGTGGCCAGCACGTCGGGGCCGGGCGGCAGGAGTCCGCCGTCGCCGAGCGCGCCCAGGATGCGGGAGTCGTCGGCGGCGGCGGTGCGCAGCTCGAAGAGTTGCCGTTCGGCGGAGGAGACGGCGTCGTCGAGGAGTTCGCGCAGCTCGTCGGCGTAGCGGTCCAGGTCCTCGGGGGTCAGGCCGGCGCCGTCGCGCTCCCCCTCCTGGCGGGGCTGCGGGATGATCCGGCGCGGTGTGCCGCCCGTCAGGCCCAGCAACTCCGCCAGCCGCTCCTCGCCGGCCAGTGACTCGGCGATGCGCCGTTCGGCCTCGTAGGAGCGGTGCGCTGCCGTGGCCGCGTCGGCCGCGCGGGCGGCGGTCAGTTCGGCGCGGGACTCCGTGGAGGCCGCCTCGCGCGCGTGCTCGGTGGCCCTGCGGGACGCCTCACGGGCGGTGTCCCAGGCGGCGACGGCGGTCTTCTCCGCGTCGCTGGCGGCGAGCGCCGCGCGTGCGGGGTCGGCGTCGGGGGCGCTGTCGTCGAGCCAGCCGGCACGCACGGCCTCGGCGGTCTCCTGCTCGACCTCGGTGAGGCGCTGGCGCAGGTGCCCGGCCTCGCTGCGGGCGCGCTGCGCCTCGGTGGCGGCGGAGGTGGAGTCCCGGTACGCGGACTCGCTGACCTCCTGGAGTGCGGCGGAGCGCTCCTCCTCCTCGTCGGCGAGGGTCTCCGCGCTCGCGGCGGCGGCGTGCAGGGCCCGGACGAGGTCGACGGCGGCCTTGGCACGGGCGGCGAGCGCGGGGGCGGCGTCCCGCTCGGCCTCCTGGATCGCGGCGGACACGCGCGCGACCCGGTCGGCGGCGGCGCGGTGGCGCAGCACGGCCTCCGCGGCCTGCCAGGCGGAGTGCAGGGTGCGCGCGTCGGCGAGCTCCCGTTTCTGGGCGGCGGCGGACTTCTCGGCGGCGGCGAGCGCGAGGGAGGCGTGCCGGAAGGCGAGTTCGGCGGCGATCAGCGCGCTGCGCTCGCGTGCCCCCTCGGAGTGGGTGACAGCGTAGGCGGCGGCCGTGACCCGCTGGGCGAGGTCCGCGGCCCGCGCTCGCTCCTGGACGCCTCGCGCGGACAGCCTGCGGGCCAGGGTGCGGGTGCGCCGCTCGGCGGCGGCGTGGACCTCACGCGCGCGTGCCCGGGTGTCGGCGGCCTCCACGATCCGCCCGAGCAGGTCCACCGATCCGGCGGTGAAGTCGCGTTCGGCGATCAGTTCGGCGCGTCGGCCCAGCTTGTTCCCGAAGCCGCTGACGAGGTCGGCGAGGCCGTCGGTGTCCCGCGTGTCGGTCACCGCGCGCAGCAGCAGGTCGGTGAAGTCGGAGTCCTTCTTGACCGCGAAGAGGCCGGCGGCCTCGCCCTCGTCGGCGTTCATCTCCCGCTGGTAGCGGAAGAGTTCGGGGTCGAGGCCCAGGTCGCCGAGGTGCTCGATCCAGCGGTCGTGGATCTCCTCCCAGTGCACCTCCAGGTGCGGGTACGCCTTTCCGGCCTCGGTGAGGGCGTCCCGGAACCCCTTCATGGTCCGCCGCCGCCCCTGTGCTCCCGACTGCCCTTCGACGGGCGGCCGTACGGCGGTGGACTCGGCGACGGGGAGGTTGTCCAGGGTGAGCCCGGGTCCGGGCCGGAAGGAGTACCAGGCCTCCGCGAACTTCCGCGGGTCGTTGGAGACCTGCCGCCCGCGCCACTCGCTCACCTTGCCGACGACCACGCACTCGCCGGTCAGCACGTGCTGCCACTCCAGCGCGACGTGCCCGCAGTCGTCGGCGAGCAGGAACTTGCGCAGCACGCCGGAGCTGGCGCCGCCGAGGGTGTTGCGGTGACCCGGCAGCATCACGGAGAAGATCAGCTTGAGCAGGACGGACTTGCCGCCGCCGTTCTCCAAAAAGAGCACGCCGGCGGGCGCGGGCCGGCGCGGGGGGCCGACGGGCTCCTCCTCGAAGAACTCCGCCTGTGTGGGGGCGGGGTCGGGCACGACGTCACCCACGCCCCGCAGGTCAAGCACGGTGTCGGCGTAGCGCGCACCGGCAGGCCCGATGGAGTAGAGGCGGACCCGGGACAGCTCGTACATGGCGGACTCTCGTAAGTCTTCGGCAGATCGGTGGGGGGAGGATCCGAGTCCTCAGGAGTGGAACGGCAGCCCGGCGTCGGCCACCAGCTCGTCGGTCTCGTCGGCGGGCAGCAGTGTCGGCGTGCCGTCGGTGACCGGGACGACGCCCAGTTCGAGCAGCTCGGCCATGGCGGCGCTGCCCGCCATGTCGCGCACCTGGAGCTGGTAGCGGGCCGTCGTCCGGTAGGTTCCGCCGTTGTCGTCGCCGGTGCGCTGCAGGAACCCGGAGTCGGTGAGGAACGCGACGGCCTTGCCGACGATGCCCGTCGTGGAGCCGGCGAGTCTGCGCGCGTCCTTGGTGGCGCCGGTGGCGCTGCGCCTGGCCCAGATCCGCCAGGCGGCCTCCAGCCCGGGCGCGTCACTGGCCGGGTCCGTGTTCTCGCCCTGCTCCTCCGCCCGCTCCTCCAGCCGGCGGCAGGCCTGCCGTACGAAGGCGTCGACGCCGTTGACGCTGACCCGTCCGATGTAGCCGTCGTCGGCCAAATCTTCGGGCCGCGGGAAGGCGAGGGCGGCGACGGCGAGGTGCGCCAGCCCGTGCAGGAAGCGGTCCCCGGAGTCGGCGGAGGTACGACGCGCGTAGTCCCCCATGCGCACGGCGAAGACGGAGTCCTCGGCGGCGGTCACGGCCATGCCCGCGCGCGGGGACACCTCCAGCACAATCAGCCCGAGCCCGGTCGCGACGGCGTCGGCGAGCCGGGCGAACGCCGGGTCCTCGCGGTAGCGCCGCAGCAGTTCCGTGTACTCCTGGTCACGCGCGGGCTGCAGCTTGGGCTGGAGCCCGAAGGCGACGAGCCGCGCCGCGTCGGCGGCGTCGGCGGGGGTGACGGCGGCGTGCGCCGACGGGGCGGGGGCCTCCGTCTCGCTCCACTCGACGTGCTCGGTCACGGTCTCGGCTCCTTGGTGCGGTGGTGTGCGTCCGTACGGTTCTCGGTCCGGCTCATGCTGCTTCTGTCCGGTCGGCGGCCATCCCCGCCGCGTCCAGCAGGGCGGTCCCCACTATCAGGTCGGCTCCGCCGAACTCGGGATCGTCGAGCTCCGTGCCGTCGTCCACCGCGAACAGCAGCTTCTCCTCGCCCTGCCGATAGGCGGTCCCGACGGCGGGACTGGCCGCGTGGACCGCCAGCAGCGCGACCAGGTACGGCAGATCGGGGTCGGTCCGCCGCGCCTGCGCCAGCAGTCCCGACAGCCTCCGCGGCGCGTCCGCCGGCAGGTCCAGCAGCTCCATGGCGGCCGCCAGCTGCTCCTCGCTGAACCGGCTGTCGTCCGGTGTCGCGATGAGGTCGGGTTCCGGCATCTCCGCCCCGAGGTGCTCGCGCTCCACCGGCGGCGTCAGCAGCAGGTCGACGAGGTCTCCGACCCGCACGGACACCGGCGTGCGCAGCCCGGTACCGCGCGCGAAGAAGGCGTCGGTGACCCGCACGGCCTCGCCGACGGGCAGCGGGAGCACGGGTGCGACGAGATGCCCGTACAGGTCTATGCCCGACGTCGTCATGGGGGTGGCGAAGGCCTGCCGGTCCTGTTCGGCCCGGAAGAGCGGGCCGGCCTCCAGGAGCCGGGACTGCAGCTGCGTGTGCCGGCGGATGCAGTCCTTGACGATGTCGACGAGCTCGGCGGCCCGCCGCTTGTGCTCGGGGTCCTCGGACTCGTCGCGGGCCTTGCGGATGTTGGTGAGGATCGCGTTCTCGTGGCGGTAGCGGTCGGCCACGTGGTCGAGGGCCTCGGCGATCATGTCGGGCACGGCGTTGAGCCAGTCCACCGCGCGGACGTTGCGCCGGGTCGCCTCCAGGGCGCGGCGCAGCGTCTCGGAGTACTGCACGGTGCGGTAACGGGCCTGTTCGGCGGCGAGTTGGGCGTCGGCGAGGCGGCCGCGGCGGATGAGGACCTCGAGCTTGACCTCGGCCGCGATCTGCGCGCTGGTGACGTCGGTGTCGAGGGCGCCGACCAGGACGTTGACGGCTTCGTCGGTCGTGCGGAGGTAGACGGCGCCGCCGTACCCGGGGACCTCCTCGACCAGCTTGAAGTCGTAGTCGCGGCGCACATAGGTGCCGTCCGGCGCGAAGGTGCCGTACACGGCGCGGAAGCCCCGGTCGACGCTGCCGACGTTGATCAGGTTCTCCAGGACCCAGCGGGCCACGCGCCCGTGCTCCTCGGCGGGCCTCTGCGGGGCCTGCGCGGCGATGCGCGGGATGAGGCGGGCCACGATCTGGTCGTGGTCGGCGCCGGTGTCGAAGTCCATGTTCAGGGTGACGAGGTCGATGGCGGCGAGGGCGATCTCCGCCATGCCGTACACCGAGTACTCACCGGCGAGGTTGGCCTTGCGTGCGTCGAGGTCGTGGATCGGGGCGGTGCACGCGAGCGCGCGCAGCCGCCGCGCCAGCCCCTCGTCGGCGGCCGGGCCCTGGGCAGGGCGCGGCCCCGCGCTGAGCTGGGGCGGAACACGGTCCGTCGATGCAGGCGAAGTCACGGTGCACAGACTAGGTCCTCGGTCTGACAACGACCCAAACGGCGCCGATCGGCTCCCCGCCGGCGGCGCCGGGCACGGCGGATCCCCGTCGGGGTGCGCGCCCCCGTGGCCGGTCGCGCCTCCATGGCCGGTCGTCCCCCTGGCCGGTCCCCCCGGCCGGTCGCGCCCCTGGCCGGTCGCGCCCCCGTGGCCGCTCACGCCCGCGCGGCGGGAGCGCACGGGTCGCTGCCCGCGCCGGGAACGCGCGTCAGACGGCGCCCGCCGCGTCCTCCCCGACCCGTCGCCGGTACACCTCGACCACCCGCTCCAGTGAGTCGTCCAGGTACACGGCGAGCAGCTTCTCCGCCTCCGCCCTGTCCCCCGCCTGGAGCGCCTGGAGAATCTGCCGGTTGCGCGCGAGGTAGGGCTCGTGCAGCCGGCGCGGGTCGTCGACGACGTGGAAGGCGAGACGCAGTTCGGCGAAGACGCTGCGCATCAGCTCGTCGGTGCGGTCGCTGCGCGCGAGGGCGACCAGCTCCCGGTGGAAGTGGATGTTGGCCGTGCCCAGCGCTTTCCAGTCACCTTCACGGGCCGCCCGCTGCCCCTCGCCGACGGCCTCGGCGAGACCGTCGAGCCCGTACGGCGGCTCCCCCAGCCCTCGTACGACGGCGCACTCGACCAGCGCGCGCGTGCGGTAGATGTCCTCGACGTCCTCGACGGTCAGGACCCGCACGAACACACCCCGGTTGAGTTCGTGGACGAGCAGACGCTCGTGCGTGAGCAGCCGGAACGCCTCGCGCAGGGTGTTGCGGGAGACGCCGAGCGCGCCACCGATGCTGTCCTCCGACAGCCGTGTCCCGGGCGGGAAGAAGCCCTCGGCGATACGGCTCCTGAGGATGTCCGAGACCCGCTCGGCCGTGCTGGTACGGCCCAGGAGGGCGCGGTCGTCGGCCAGTCCCGCCAGGTGCTCTGCCATGCCCGGAATTCAACCGCAGACACGAGAACGAAACAACGGGGGTATTGAAGGATCGTTCAACGATCCTCTACCTTGCTGCGTACCTTGCTCCGCTCAGCACCGCTTACTCCGCGCACAACTCCCGCCCGGCACCGCCCTTGTTCAGGCACAGCGCTCGCCCAGCACCGCCCTTGTCCGGCGCAACTCCCGCCCGGATCACCGTTGTTGTTCAGCACAGCGCTCACCCAGCACAGCCACCGCTCAGCACCGTCACCGCTCCACCGCTCAGCACAACGTCACCGTCTACCGCTCAGCACCGTCACCGCTCCACCGCTCAGCACCGCTCCCGCACGGCACGGCTCAACCCCAGCACCCTCCGTCATCCCTCTGCGAGGTGCCCCATGAGCACGACCCCTCCACCGCAGGCCCCGACCACCGACAAGCGCCCCGCCACCGCCGAACACGCCGCCGACGACGGGGCGTTCGCCTGGCTTCGGGCGCTCGGCCCGCGCGGCCGCCGCGCCTTCGCCGGCGCGTTCGGCGGCTATGCGCTCGACTCCTACGACTACTTCACGCTGCCCCTGAGCATGGTCGCGCTGGCGGCGTACTTCGGCCTGGACAGCGGTCAGACGGGCCTGTTCACCACCGTCACGCTGGTCGCCTCCGCGGTCGGCGGCGCCGTCGCCGGTGTGCTGGCCGACCGGATCGGCCGGGTCAGGGCCCTGATGATCACGGTGGTCACGTACGCCGTCTTCACGGTCGCCTGCGGCTTCGCGCCGACCTACGAGACGCTGCTGCTCTTCCGCGCGCTGCAGGGCCTCGGCTTCGGCGGTGAGTGGGCGGTCGGCGCGATCCTGGTCGCCGAGTACGCGAGTGCGCGGCACCGGGGCCGCACCCTCGGTGTGATCCAGAGCTCGTGGGCCGTCGGCTGGGGACTGGCGGCGATCATGTACACGCTGGTCTTCTCGGTGTTCGGCGACGACGTGGCCTGGCGGGTGATGTTCTGGACCGGCGCCCTGCCCGCGCTGCTGGTGGTGTGGATGCGGCGCCGCGTGCAGGACGCGCCGACGGCGGTCGCGGCGCGCGAGCACAGTGCGGAGAAGGGCTCGTTCCGGGCGATCTTCCGTGGCCGCCTGCTGCGCACGACGGTGTTCGCGGGTCTGCTCTCCACCGGCGTCCAGGGCGGCTACTACACGCTGGCGACCTGGGTGCCGACGTACCTGAAGACGGAGCGCGGCCTGTCGGTGGTCAACACGGGCGGCTACCTGACGCTCCTGATCTCGGGCGCCTTCCTCGGCTACCTGACCGGCGGCCACCTCACCGACCGCCTGGGCCGGCGCCGCAACATCTGGCTGTTCGCCCTGTTGTCGGCGGTGTGCATCCTGGCGTACGCGAACATCCCGAGCGGCGCCGACACCCTGCTGCTCGTGCTCGGCTTCCCGCTCGGGTTCTGCATGTCGGCGATCTTCAGCGGCTTCGGGTCGTTCCTGAGCGAGCTGTACCCGACGGCGGTGCGCGGCACGGGTCAGGGCTTCACGTACAACACGGGCCGGGCTGTGGGCGCCGTCTTCCCCACCACGGTCGGGTTCCTGGCCGACAGCTGGGGTGTGGGCGGCGCGCTGGTCTTCGGCGCGATCGGTTACGGCCTCGCGGCCCTGGCACTGCTGGGGCTGCCGGAGACACGCGGGAAGGAACTGGAGTGAAGCACCCGACCTTCGTGGAAGACCGCCCGCTCACCCTCGTCGACGAGCACGCGCGCGCGTGGAGCCCGAAAACCGCCCGCTCCCGCTTCCGTGACGGCCTGACCGGCCCCACGGCCGGGGTCGCGGCGGGCCACACCCAGGCCAACCTGATCTCGGTCCCCGCGGACTGGGCGTACGACATGCTGCTGTTCTGCCAGCGCAACCCGAAGCCCTGCCCGGTCCTCGACGTCACCGACGCCGGCTCGTGGACCACCGTGCTGGCCGAGGGCGCCGACCTGCGCACCGACCTGCCGCGCTACCGGGTGTGGCAGGACGGGGAGCTGGTGGACGAGCCGACGGACGTGCGCGCGTACTGGCGCGAGGACCTGGTGACGTTCCTGCTCGGGTGCAGCTTCACCTTCGAGTGGGCGCTGTCCGAGGCGGGCGTCCCGATCCGCCACGTCGAGCAGGGACGCAACGTCCCCATGTACGTGACGGACCGTCAGTGCCGTCCGGCGGGGCGCCTGCACGGGCCGATGGTGGTGTCCATGCGTCCGGTGCCGCCGGAGCACCTGGCGGCGGCGATCCGGGAGAGCAGTCTGCTCCCGGCGGTGCACGGCAGCCCCGTACACTGCGGCGATCCGTCGGGGCTGGGCATCGACGACCTCGGCCGCCCCGACTTCGGCGATCCGGTGGTCGCCGAACCGGACGACATCCCGGTGTTCTGGGCCTGCGGTGTGACCCCGCAGGCCGCGGTGACGGCCTCGCGCCCGCCGTTCGCCCTCACCCACGCCCCGGGGCAGATGTTCCTCACCGACGCCCGCGACGAGCAGTACCGCGTGGCCTGACAAGGAGACACGAAGGACCCATGACCGCGATCGATCTGAACGCCGACCTCGGCGAGGGCTTCGGCCGCTGGCAGCTGACCGACGACGAGCAGTTGCTGTCCGTCGTCACCAGCGCCAACGTGGCCTGCGGCTTCCACGCCGGGGACGCGGCCACCATGCGGCGGGTGTGCGAGCTGGCGGCCGAGCGGGGCGTGACGATCGGCGCGCAGGTCTCCTACCGCGACCTCGCCGGGTTCGGGCGGCGGGCGATGGACGTGCCGTCCGCCGAACTGGCCGCCGAGGTGGCGTACCAGATCGGCGCCCTGGAGGTCTTCGCGCGGGCGGCGGGCGCGCGCGTGGCGTACGTCAAGCCGCACGGCGCGCTCTACAACCGGGTCGTACGGGACGAGGAGCAGGCAGGCGCCGTGGTGGAGGGAGTCCTCCTCGCCGACGCCGCCCTGCCGGTGCTCGGGCTGCCCGGTTCGCGCCTGCTGGAGCTGGCCGGGAAGGCCGGGCTGCCGGCCGTGACCGAGGCGTTCGCGGACCGCGCGTACACCGACGAGGGCACGCTCGTCCCGCGCGCGCAGGCCGGTGCCGTCGTCACCGACCCGGACGCCGTCGTCGAGCGGTCGGTGGGTCTGGCCCGTTCCGGAGCCGTCACCTCCCACACGGGCGCACGCGTCGAGGTGCGCGCCCGTTCGCTCTGCCTGCACGGTGACACGCCCGGCGCGGTGGAGCTGGCCCGCCGGGTCCGCCGCCGGCTGGAGGAGTCGGGTGTGCGGGTGGAGGCCTTCGCATGAGGGTGCTGCCCGTCGGCGACGACGCCCTGCTCGTCGAGATGGACTCCGGCGAGGGGGTCCAGGCCCTGCACGCGGAGCTGATGAGACGTCGCGCGGAGGGCTCGCTGACCGTCCGGGAGATCGTCCCGGCGGCCCGTACGGTCCTCCTCGACGGCCTCCAAGACCCGGCCCGTTGGGTTTCCGAACTCACCGCCGCCGACATCCCGCCCGCTCCCCCGCGTACGGACGCGGTGATCGAGCTGCCGGTGCGCTACGACGGCCCCGACCTCGCGGACGTCGCCGTCCACTGGGGCGTTTCCGAGCGGGAGGTGGCCCGAATCCACGGGGCCACCGAGTTCCGCGTCGCCTTCTGCGGCTTCGCGCCCGGCTTCGGTTATCTCACGGGTCTGCCGCCGCGCTACGACGTCCCGCGCCGGGCGACTCCGCGCACGGCCGTCCCGGCCGGGTCGGTGGCGCTGGCCGGCCCCTACACGGGCGTGTACCCGCGCTCCTCACCGGGCGGCTGGCAGTTGATCGGCACGACGGACGCTGTGCTGTGGGACCACGCGCGCGTGCCGGCCGCGCTGCTCGCACCGGGTACGCGCGTGCGGTTCGTTCCGGCCTCGCCGGAGAGCGCCGCATGAGCGACCGTGCGCTCGCCGTCGTCCGCGCCGGGGCGCTCACCACCGTGCAGGACCGCGGCCGCCCCGGCCACGCCCACCTCGGCGTGCCCCGCTCCGGCGCCCTCGACGCCCCCGCGGCGGCGCTCGTGAACCGGCTGGTCGGCAACCCGGCCGACGCGGCCGTCCTGGAGACGACGCTCAACGGCTGCGCGGTACGCCCGCGTTCGACGGTCACCGTGGCCGTCGGCGGCGCACCGTGCCCGGTCACGGTCGACGGCCGGCCGGCCGCCTGGGGCGCGCCCGTGCGGGTGCCCGCGGGCGCGCTGCTGGACGTCGGACCGGCGGTCCGCGGGGTACGCAGCTACGTCGCCGTGGCCGGGGGCATCGCCGTCGAGCCCGTCCTGGGCAGCCGCTCCACGGACCTGCTGTCCGGGCTCGGCCCGGCGCCCCTGACGGACGGCACGGTGCTGCCGCTGGGGCGGGTCCCGGCCCCGCACGCGCGCGTGGACGTCGCCCCGCAGCCGGCGCCCCCGGCGGAGCTCCTCCTCCGGGTGACCCTGGGCCCTCGCGACGACTGGTTCACGCCGGAGGCGGTCCGTCTTTTCACCTCGCGCGCGTACCGCGTGTCGTCCGCGAGCAACCGCATCGGCCTGCGCACGGAGGGCCCGGCGCTGGAGCGGGTCCGTCCCGGCGAGCTCGCGAGCGAGGGCATGGTGCTGGGGGCGATCCAGGTTCCCCCCGACGGCAGGCCGGTCGTCTTCCTGGCCGACCATCCGACCACCGGGGGCTACCCGGTGATCGGGGTCGTCCGCGCGGCCGACCTCCCGTCCGCCGCACAGGCGGTGCCGGGAACGCCCATCCGTTTCACGGCCGTACGGCGACGGTGAAGTCCGCACGCCGCAGAAACACCGCCGCTGAAGCCGTACGCCGCAGAACGCCGCCGCTGAAGCCCGCACGCCACAGAACGCCGCCACTGAAGCCCGCACGCCACAGAACGCCGCCACTGAAGCCCGCACGCCACAGAACGCCGCCACTGAAGCCCGCACGCCACAGAACGCCGCCACTGACGTACGCCGATGTACGCGCCTCCTGGAGCCCGCGCGTTGAGGTACGCCGGCGCTGACGCCCGCACGCCGATGTACGCCTCCGCTGGAGCCGGCGCGGTGATGTTGAGCCGCCGCTGACGCCCACGTGCCGATTCCGGCGTCCCCACGCCGTCGCCGATGCCCTGTGGCGCCGTCGGCGACGCGCCGGACGCCGGGCGGGCCGGGTTCAGGCGGCGTCCGGCTGTCGTTCCGCCGCCGACAGCGCCGCCAGAGCGGCCGACACGGCGGCGGAGGCCCGCAGGTCGAGGCGGGCGCTCGTGCCGCGTGCACGGTGCCGCATCTCGTCGGCGGCCGGCGCGAGCAGTTGGGGCAGCAGGTCGGTGCACCGCCGGGCCACCCAGCCGGTGCCCGCCGTCGCCAGCCACCACAGGCCGACCGTCCTCGACGGTGCAGGGAACTCCGGCTCGGGCACGGGCGCGGCACCGGTGGCGACGCCCGCCTCGGCCAGCAGCGCGTGGCAGCGCACCGCCGGCTGCCGGTGTCCCCGCTCACCGGGATGCAGCCGGTCCACGTTCCACATCGCGCGGTCCGTCAGCCACGCGCCCTCGGACGCGTGCAGGTGGATCGCCCCGTAGCGGTCGGAGAGCGCGTGAGCGACTGTGTTGATCGCGCGCTGCCGTCGGGCGAGCGGCCGGGCGAGGGCGCCGGGCAGCCCCAGCATCCCGCCCGGTTCGGGCAGGCACGCCGTGAGCAGGACGGCGCGCTGCTCGGCGAAGGAGCCGTACACCGTGTCGAGGCGGGCGGCGACGGCGTGGATGTCGAAGGTGCAGCGCAGGGTGTCGTTGACGCCGACCACGACGGAGGCGATGTCGGGCCGCAGGGCGAGCCCGGCCGGGAGCTGCCGCTCCAGGACGTCCCGCGTCTGCGCCCCGCTGACCGCGAGGCTGGTGCATTCGCCCCGTTCCCCGGGCCGCCCCGAGAGTCCGCCGGCGAGCAGCGCGGCCCAGCCGCGCCACCCGTCGCCCACGGGATCCCCGACGCCCTCGGTGAGCGAGTCCCCGAGGGCCACGAACCGGACGGGTCTCATCCGAGCCCTCCGGACACGAAGGAACGGAGCGGCGGCGTGGCGTCGTGCTCGCCGGAACGGGACGGCACCGTCGCGTCGCCCACGGACGAAGGGGACGGGACCCTCCCCTCAGCCCCGCCAGGACGGAACGCCACCGTCCCCTCGCCCACGGACGAAAGGGACGGGACCCTCCCCTCACCCATGCCAGGACCGAACGCCACCGTCCCCTCACCCATGGACGAAAGGGACGGAACCATCCCCTCGCCCACGCCGGAGCGGGCGAGCACCGTCGCCTCGTGTGCCGCGAGGAACGCCTCCACCGCCGTCCCCCACCCGAAGCACTCCGCACGCGCGCGTGCCGCCTCCCGCCGCTGCACGGCAGGCTGCTCCAGGAGCGTCTCCACCGCGTCCGCGAAGGCCTCTCCGCTGTCGGCCGCGACGGCCCCCGCGGTCCCGATCACCTCGGGCAGCGCGGAGGACGCGCTCACCACCACTGGTGTCCCGCACGCCATGGCCTCGAGCGCGGCCAGCCCGAAGGTCTCCGCGGGCCCCGGCGCCAGGCACACGTCCGCGGACGCCTGGAGAGCGCCCAGCGCACCCCGGTCGGCCACATGACCCACGAAGGTGACTGGCAGCCCGCGCTCCCGCGCCCGCAGTTCGAGCCGGCCTCGCAGCGGTCCGTCCCCGGCGACGACCAGCACCGCGCGCCGACCGCGCCGCACCAGGGCCTCCAGAGCGTCCAGGGCCGTACCGGGCCGCTTCTCGACGGACAGCCGGGTGCACGTGACCAGCAGCGCCTCATCCGCGCGCGCGTGCCGGGCCCGCAGCTCCTCGTCCCGCAGTGCGGGGTGCCGTTCGACCAGGTCGACGCCGAGCGGCGCGCGCACCACATTGCGGACGCCGATCCGCACGAACTCCCGCTCGGCGAACTCGGTGGTGCACACCACGCGCGCGTAGGTGTGCGCCGTGCGGATGTTGAGTGCGTCGGCGGCCCGTCGCGCCGCTCCATCGGGCACGCCCCAGGTACGCAGCACGCCGTCGGCCGTCTCGTGGGAGACCATCACGGCGGGCACCCGGGCCCGTCGCGCCCACTTGCCGGTCCAGCGCAGCGTCGTGCGGTCGGAGACCTCCAGGCGGTCCGGCGCGAGCTCCTCCAGCAGGCGGGCCACGCGCCGCTTGTCGGTGAGGACGCGGTAGCCGCCGGTGCCGGGCAGCAGCATCCCGGGCAGGGTGATCACACGGCCCTGTTCGGTCTCACGGTCGCCCGTCCGCTCGCCGGGCACGATCAGCACGGGCTCGTGGCCGGCGGCGCGGTACCCCTTGCCCAGCTCGCGCAGCGCCGTGCGCAGCCCGCCCGAGGCGGGCGCGACGAAGTTGGCGAGCCGGACGATCCTCAGCGGCCCGCGCGCCCCGGCACGCATGCCCCCACCGGTCGGCAACCCGCCGCTCACGCCCCCGCCGGTCGGCGACCCGGCACGCATGCCCCCACCGGTCGGCAACCCGCCACTCACGCCCCCACCGGTCGGCGACCCGGCACTCACGCCCCCATCAGTCGGCAACCCAGCACGCATGCCCCCACCGGTCGGCAACCCGCCACTCACGCCCCCACCGGTCGGCGACCCGCCGCTTACGCCCCCACCGGTCGGCGACCCGCCACTCAGACCGTCCCGACCCGTCCTCGACCCGAAGCGCAAGCCGTCCACACCCATCCGCGCCCCGGCACTCAAGCCGCCACCAACCGGCGCCCCACCGCTCAAGCCGCCGCCCACCGGCAACCCGCCACTCAAGCCGCCACCAACCGGCAACCCGCCACTCGAGCCGCCACCAACCGGCGCCCCACCGCTCAAGCCGCCGCCCACCGGCAACCCACCGCTCGAGCCGTCCCCACCCATCCGCGCCCCGCCGCTCATGCCGCCACCACCAGGTGCCGCGCGGCGAGCACGTCCGTGTAGTGGCCGATCAGCTGGTCACCGACGGCGGCCCAGGTGCGCCCCTCCACCTTGGCGCGCCCGGCGGCGCCGTAGGCCGACCGCCGCCCGGGGTCGGCGACGAGGGACCGCACCGCGTCACGCACGGCGGCGGCGTCGCGCGGCGGGACGAGCAGGCCGGTGCGCCCGTGGGCGACGAGATCCAGTGGTCCGCCCGCGGCGGGTGCGACGACCGGAACGCCGCTGGCCATGGCCTCCTGCACGGTCTGGCAGAACGTCTCGAAGGGACCGGTGTGCACGAAGACGTCCAGCGAGGCGAAGAGGCGGGCGAGGTCGTCGCCGGTGCGCCGCCCCAGCAACACCGCGCCCGGCAGGGCCTCCGCCAGCTGGCCCTGGCTGGGCCCGTCCCCCACGACCACGACCCGCACTCCTTCCAGGCCGCACACCCCGGCCAGCAGCTCGACCTGCTTCTCGGGGGCGAGCCGGCCGACGTAGCCGACGATCGCCTCGCCGTTCGGCGCGAGTTCACGGCGCAGTGCCTCGTCGCGGTGGTCGGGGCGGAAGCGGACGGTGTCCACGCCCCGGGCCCACAGCTTGACCCGGGGGATCCCGTGCGTCTCGAGGTCGCGCAGGGCCGCGCTGGAGGGGGCGAGGGTGAGGTGGGCGGCGGCGTGGACGGACCGTATGCGCCGCCAGGCAGCGGCCTCGCCGACGCCCATGTAGGTGCGGGCGTAGCCGGCCAGGTCGGTCTGGTAGACGGCGACGGCGGGGATGCCCAGCCGGGCGGCGGCCGCCATGCCGCGGACGCCGAGGACGAAGGGGCTGGCCAGGTGGACCATGTCGGCCCGGTGGTCGGTGAGTGCGGCGGCGACGCGTCGGCTGGGGAGGGCGACGCGGACCTGGGGGTAGCCCGGGAGCGGTAGGGAGGGGACGCGGACGACGGGGCACGGTGCCTCGGCGTCGGACCCGGTGCCGGCCGCGGTGGCCGGCGCGACGACGAGCGGAAGGTGACCGCGATCTACGAGGTGCCGGGCGGTCTGGAGCGCGCAGTGGGCCACGCCGTTCACGTCGGGGGGAAAGGATTCGGTCACGATGACGACACGCATACCGGTGTTGTCGCCGTCCTGGACGTGGCCGCGTCAAAGTGGATCTGTCCGGACGACAAACGTCCCATGAGCGTTGCGCTGCACACCCGCGCAGGTCGGACAGTGTCCATGCCCGCCCGCCCCGAGGGTCATCCCCTGTTCACCCGGCGGGCACGGCTCGGCCTCGGTGATCACATGGCGGATGCCGCGTCCGGGCCGATCCGGCTGCGGACGGCCGTCTGGACCTCCGCCTCCTCGGCCGGGTCGGCGGCGAGCCGGCGCAGCCGTTCGACGACCCGGGTGTCGCCGGTCTCGGCGTGCCGGGCGGCGATCTCACGGGTGGCCTCCTCGCAGTCCCACAGGCATTCGACGGCGAAGCCGGTGCCGAAGGAGGGATCGGTGGCGGCCAGTGCGCGGGCGCAGCGCCCGCGCAGATGGGACGAGGCGGTCTCGCGGTAGATGTGGCGCAGGACGGGGGCCGCGCAGACGATGCCGAGGCGCCCGGCGCCGTCGACGAGGGTCCACAGCGTCGGCGCGTCGCAGCCCTCGCCGCGTACGGCTTCGCGCAGCGCGCCGAGGACCAGGTCGCTGTCCCGGGCGGCGCCCCGGGCGGCGAGCATGCGGCCGGCGGCGGCGCCGAGGGCGTCGGGCCGGTGCGCCCAGCCGCGGGCACGGTCGACGGCGGCGACGCTGCGCATGCGTTCGAATGCGTCCACGGCGGCCTCCACGACAGCCGTCGAGCCGGTGGCCACGGCGCCCTCGACCAGGTCGAGGGCCTCGGGATCGTTGCTGTCGGCCAGGTAGCGCAGGGCGGTGCACCGGGCTCCCTCGGTGCCGTCCTTCGCCGCCTGGACGATGACCGGCCGGTCCTCGGGCCCGGCCACGGCGGTGAGGCAGCGGGCGGCGGGGACGTGGAGTGCGGCGCCCCGTTCGACGCCCTGCTGGGCCCATTCGAACACGGCCTGCACGCTCCAGCCGGGGCGGGGGCCGGTGGGGCTCATCTGGCGCTGCCAGCGGTCGAAACAGCCGGCCTCATGGGCGGCACGCACGCGCGTGGCGATGTACTCGCGGGGATCGTCGGCCCACAACCGCCAGGGCCGTGGCTCGAAGGCGTCCCGCACGGCGGCGGCCAGCTCGGCCTCGCCCTCGGCGTCGGTCGCGAACCGCGCCAGCACGGGCGCCGCCAGGGCGCGCAGGCCCGCGTCGTCGTCGCGCAGCGCGAGTTCGTCCAGGGCCCAGGCCCAGTTGGACCCGGAGGCCGCGTACCTGCGCAGCAGCTCCAGGGCGTCCCGCCTGCCGTAGGAGGCGAGGTGGCCGAGGACGGCGAGGGCGAGGCCCGTGCGGGACTCCTCGGTGTCGAAGACGTCCTCGACGTCGAAGAGGTGCGCCTCGATCTCGTCCAGCTCGCCGTGGAGGTCGAGGTAGAGACGGGCGTAGTAGAGGGAGCGGTTCTCCACCTGCCAGTCGTGGCGGGGGTCGCGCAGCACACAGTGGTTCAGTGCCGCGAGGGCCTCGGGGCGGGGGGCGGTGAGCGCGTGCAGTGTGCCGTCGCCGCGGCCCCTCTGAAGCAGGCCGAGCAGCGTACCGCTGGGCGCTATGACCGGATCGAACATGGGAAACAGCCTCACATCAAGCGTCGACGCAACCGGGGACCACGCATTACCTGGCCGCGTGACAACACGTCGGAGCGCCCGCCGTCTCTTGCTTGTTGAAGACCATCTTCCTCTGCCTCTCGTCGGTGGCCCATGCGGACCGCATCACGGCCCGCGCGGTGCGGCACCTGCCCAGCCATCGCGTCCGTGAATCACGTCGTCATGATGACCCGGCAGCTCAGCCTGCCGCGACCGAAATTTCCGGCGGCCCCGTACCGCCTCCCCCGTGGTCGTCGATTTATCTGCTCAGGACCTTCGTTCTACCTGTACAGGACGGCCCGTGTCACTGCCCTTCGAACAGCTCGAGCAGCTCCTTGCGGTCGAACATACGCGCTGTGTCGACGGCCGAGGGGGTGCCCGCCGCCGGGTCGGCGCCGGCCTCCAGGAGGGCCTTGACGACCTCCGCCTCACCCTTGAAGGCGGCCCCGGCGAGCGGGGTCTGGCCTCGGTCGTTGATGCGGTCGGCCTCGGCGCCGCGGGCCAGGAGCGCCCGGACCGCGTCGGCGTGACCGTGGTAGGCGGCGAGCATCACGAGGGAGTCGCCGCGGTCGTTGGTGAGGTTGGCCGGAACGCCCGCGTCGACGTACGCCACGAGCGCCTCGGTCTGTCCCCGGCGGGCCAGATCGAAGATCTTGGTCGCCAGCTCCACGACCTCGGGGTCGGGGGCTTCGCTCATGGCGGGACCGCCTCTCGTTGCAGCCGTTCAGGTGAATCGCAAGGGTACTGGCTCGACGGGCACATGGCGGGACCCGTCGCAGGCAAAGATCACCACCAGACCCGTTCGACGCAACTTCCCTGCTCAGGCGGGCCTTCAGGGCCTCCGCCATCCGGGGGAAATCTACCGGATTTCACCCAGTTGCACCTTTAATCGTATGGATACATCCTGTGATCCTGGAAGTACTCATGGTGACTGTCCCCCCGAACCAGGAGAACTCACATGATCCTGTCCATGTCAGGCGTGGTCCTGCTCGGCATCATCGTCTTCCTCTTCTTCCGCAAGGACGGGCTGAAGGGCTCGCACGCCTGCATTTGCGCCCTGTTCGGCTTCTACCTGGCGAGTACGGCCATCGCCCCCAGCATCAAGGCCGGGGGCGAGAGCCTGGCGAGCCTCCTCGGCGGCATCAAGTTCTGACGCCGCCCGTCCCGCCGTCCGTCCCTCCGGTACGCACCTTCAGGAGACAGCAGTGGCCAGGCGCCCTCTCCCCCGCATCCTGAGCACAGGCAGCACACAGATCGCCCGGAGCCGGGAACTGGCCCGGACGGCGGCCGACAGCGCCACCGACATCCTCCACCCACTGATCACGATCACCCGCGGTCTGCGCCGGCTGGCCTCGGCCGGGCGGCGCAGGTGGGCAGAGACCCCCAAGGACAAACGCGGCCCGCTGCTGTTCCTGGCGGCCTCGGCGATCCTGGTCCTGGCGCTCGTTCCGTACGGCCCGCTGCTCGCCGTCATCACCCTGATGGCGGCGGCGGCCTGGCAGGGCCGGGACCGCATCCCACCGGCTCCCGAAGGCCCCGACGAGTCGCAGATCCAGCGACTCCAGGCGCTGTACGAGGCCCTGGTCCCCTACTTCTCGACCGAGGAGGACCCTTCTCCCCTGTACGCCCACGGCGGCGAGTGGGAGAAGGCCTTCCCGTCGTACGAGTTCGACGGCTCCGGCCGGATCGCGCACCTCGAGATCCGCTACCCGGCGTACTTCCCGGACGGCGAGGCCGAAGCACGCGCGCGGGTCGAGCACCTGCTGACGGCCAAGTCCGGCCGCGGCCGCGAATACCACTTCGGCTGGGACGAGGAGGGCAACACCCTCACCCTGACGGTCCTCGCCCCGCTCCCCACCGACATCTGCGCCCAGCGCTTCGTGACCGCGCCCGGCGAGACGGTGCTCGGCTTCACCGACCCCTCGCAGGTCCCGCGCACCCTCCCCCTCACCTTCGGCGCGGAGGAACGCGACGTCCCGCCGGTCGTCTGGCGCACCGGCGTCCGCTCCACCGAGCCGCACCTGATGGCGGTCGGCCAGCCCGGCAGCGGCACCTCGACCCTGCTGCGCTCCATCGCCCTCCAGGCCCTCCAGTACGGAGACATCCTCGTCGTCGACGGCGGCGGCACCGGCGAGTACGCCTGCCTGACCGGCCGGGACGGCGTCCTCGGCGTCGAGGTGGGACTGGCGGGCACGCTGGCCGGCCTGGAGTGGGCGGCGCAGGAGACCGAGCGACGGCTGATCGCCGCCAATCTCGCCCGCCAGGAGGGCCACCCACCGCCGGACGACACCAGGCGCCCCCTGTGGATCATCCTCGACCGCCCCACCGCGTTCACCCACCTCGCCGACGCGGAAGGCCGCAAGGACCCGCAGTCCTTCCTCCAGGTTCCCCTCCGGCACGGCCGCGCGGCCCGCGTGACGGTGGTCGTGGCGGAACAGTTCGACGCCCTGGACACCCTGAGCGAGGCCGTACGGCAGCACACGCGCGCGCGGGTCGTCCTCGGCCCGGCGTCGGCCGATCTGCTGGAAGCGGTCCTCGGCGCCCGTCCGCACACCGCTCCCGTCGACCATGTCCCACCGGGGCGCGGCTACGCACGGCTCGGCACCGGCCCGGTGCACCGCCTCCAGGTGCCGGCCACCCCGGACCCGTACGACGACGCCACCAGCGACACGCACCGGCAGGCCGTGCTGGATCTGCTGCCGCCGCGCACCACCCCGGCGGACGGCGAGACCCTGCCGGTGCCGTCCAAGGCCCTGGCCGCGGAGAGCAGTTCCTAACGAGCTGCCGGCGCGGACAAGGGCCGACGCGGGCGGGTGCCCCCCACACCCGCCCGCGTTCCTATGCGACGAACGTCCGCGGCCCCTCCGCGCCCACGGTCCCCCCGCTGCGCACGATCTGCGCCGCCGCGGCCAACCGCGCCGCCGCCTCCTCCGCGACCGCGCCCCCCACGGTGAACGGCAGCCGCACATACCCCTCGAAGGCGCCGTCGACGCCGAACCGCGGCCCCGAGGGCACCCGGACCCCGACCCGCTCCCCCGCCTCGGCGAGCCGCGACCCCGACAGGCCCCCGGCCCGCACCCACAGCGTCAGCCCGCCCTTCGGCACGGCGAACTCCCAGTCGGGCAGCTCCCGTCGCACCGCGGCGACCAGCGCGTCCCGGTTCTCCCGGGCCTGGTCGCGCCTCAGGGCCACGGCCTGCTCCCAACCGCCGGTGCTGAAGAGCCAGTTCACGGCCAGCTGCTCCAGCACCGGGGTGCCCAGGTCGGCGTACGCGCGCGCGGCGACCAGGCTGCGGATGACGTCCGGCGCGGCCCTGACCCAGCCGATGCGCATCCCGGCCCAGAAGGCCTTGCTGGCCGACCCGACGGTGATCACCGTCGATCCGGCGGGGTCGAAGCCGCAGACGGGCCGCGGCATCGCGGCGCCGGCGACGTCCTCGTCCAGCCACAGCTCGCTCATCGTCTCGTCCGCGACGAGCACGGTCCCGGCCGACCGGGCCGCCTCGACGAGACGGCGCCGCTGGTCCTCGTCGGCGAGCGCGCCGGTCGGGTTGTGGAAGTCGGCGACGACATAGGCGATCCGCGGCGCGGCCTCGCGCAGGACCTGGCGCCAGCGGTCCATGTCCCACCCGGCGAGGCCCTCCGCCATGGCGACCGGCACCAGCCGGGCGCCCGCCTCGCGCATCAACTGGAGGATGTTGGCGTAGGACGGCGATTCGACGGCGATGCGTTCCCCGCGCCCGCCGAAGAGGTGGCAGATGGCGTCGATCGCGCCCATCGCCCCCGTCGTCACCATGATCTGCTCGGGCATCGTCGGTATCCCGCGCGCGGTGTAGCGCTCGGCGATCATCGCGCGCAGCGCCGGCAGGCCCGCCGGATAGTCGCCGTGCGTGTGCGCGTACGGGGGCAGTTCCTCCAGCGCGCCCTGCACGGCGCGGGTGAGCCAGGGCTCGGGCGCGGGAAGGGCGGCGCAGCCCAGGTCGATCATCGAGCCGAGGGCCTCGGGCGGCAGGGGCTCCAGACCGCGCGCGGGGAGCGGGTTGCCCGCCGGGACGGCGGTCCAGCTGCCGGCGCCCCGACGCGACTCCAGGAAGCCCTCCGTGCGCAGCGCCTCGTACGCGGCGGCGACGGTCGTACGGCTCACGGACAGGGACAGCGCTAGCTCCCGCTCGGCGGGCAGCCGGGCGGCCACGGGGACGCGCCCTTCCAGGACCAGCAGCCGGATGCCGTCGGCGAGGGCGCGGTAGGCGGGCGGGCGGCGCGTGCCGGCGCCGGCCGGGCGGTCCTGCTGGGACGTGAGCAGCCGTGCCAGCTGCGCGGCCCCCACCGCGGAGGTCCACTGCGCCATGGTTACCAGTCCACCTTTCCGGAATTGGCCATGGATGACGTTTCCTTCCAAGCCACAGAGTGTCATGCATCAGTCCACTGCCACCACCGGGGGGAACCTCTTGTCCGCCAAGGGACATCTCGCACGACGGCTGCTGCAGCTGTACACGGGCCTCGCGCTCTACGGCGCAAGCTCGGCCCTGCTGGTCGAAGCGGGCCTGGGCCTGGAGCCCTGGAACGTGCTCCACCAGGGCCTGGCCCGGCTCACCGGCCTCACGATCGGCGTCGTGTCGATCGTCGTGGGCGCGGCGGTGCTGCTCCTGTGGATCCCGCTGCGCCAGCGCCCGGGCCTCGGCACGGTCTCCAACGTCTTCGTCGTCGGTATCGCGATGGACGGCACCCTCGCCCTGGTCCCCGAGGCCGACGCCCTGGCCGTACGCGTTCCCCTGCTGCTGGCCGGCATCGTCCTCAACGGCGTGGCGACGGGCCTCTACATAGCGGCCAGCTTCGGGCCGGGTCCGCGCGACGGGCTGATGACGGGGCTGCACCGGCGTACCGGCCGCTCGATCCGCCTGATGCGGACGGCCGTGGAGGTGGCGGTCGTGGTGACCGGTTTCGCGCTCGGCGGCACCATCGGCGTCGGCACGCTGCTGTACGCGGTGTCGATCGGTCCGCTCGCCCAGCTCTTCCTGCGGGTGTTCGCCCTTCCCCCGGCATCCGGCAGCACGGTCGTTGCCACCGGGTCACCGCGGGGAGCGATACTTCGTCCGTGAGCACCCTCATACGCCACCCGTACCTCGACCATCCGGGGCCCATCCCGTTCGCACACCGCGGCGGGGCCGCGGACGGTCTGGAGAACACCGTGGCGCAGTTCCGACGCGCGGTCGAGGCGGGCTACCGCTACATCGAGACGGACGTGCACGCCACGCGGGACGGCAGACTCGTCGCCTTCCACGACGCGACGCTGGACCGGGTGACCGACGGCGCGGGCCGCATCGCCGATCTGCCGTGGGCGGAGGTACGGCACGCGCGCGTGGGCGGCGAGGAGCCCGTCCCGCTGTTCGAGGAGCTCCTGGAAACCTTCCCCGAGGTGCGCTGGAACGTGGACGTCAAGGCCGAGTCCGCTCTGCACCCGCTGCTCAACCTGCTCGGGCGCGCGGGCGCCTGGGACCGGGTCTGCGTCGGCTCCTTCTCCGAGGCCCGCGTGACCCGCGCGCAGCGCCTGGCGGGGCCGCGCCTGGCGACGTCGTACGGCACCCGGGGCGTGCTCGGGCTGCGGCTGCGGTCCTGGGGTGTGCCCGCGGCGCTGCGCCGGTCGGCGGTCGCCGCGCAGGTGCCCGAGGCGCACGGCGGCGTCCAGGTCGTGGACCAGCGCTTCGTCCGCGCCGCCCACGCGCGCGGGTTGCAGGTGCACGTGTGGACGGTCAACGAACCGGATCGTGTGCACCGGCTTCTTGACCTGGGGGTCGATGGCATCATGACCGATCACATCGACATGTTGCGCAAGGTCATGGAGGAGCGGGGCGCCTGGGCCTGACCCCGGACCGCCCCCGCCGGCCCCTCCGCGGACCTCGCACGGCCACGGCAGCGGGGAAGCGAGGGCACGGGTGGGCACCGACACCGTGCGGACGGAGGCGTCCGACGACGCCGCGGGGCGGCGGCGCGAACAGCGCGGCTGGTACTTCTACGACTGGGCGTGCTCCGTCTATTCGACGAGCGTGCTCACCGTGTTCCTCGGGCCGTATCTGACATCGGTCGCCGAGGAGGCGGCGGACGCCGGCGGGTACGTGCATCCCCTGGGCATACCGGTCCGCGCGGGCTCCTTCTTCGCGTACTCGGTGTCCCTGTCGGTGATCGTGGCCGTGCTGGTGATGCCGCTGGTGGGTGCGGCGGCCGACCGCACGGGCCGCAAGAAGCCGCTCCTGGCAGCCGCCGCCTACGTCGGGGCCGCGGCCACGACGGGCATGTTCTTCCTCTCCGGGGACCGCTATCTGCTGGGCGGCGTGCTGCTCGTGGTCGCGAACGCGGCCCAGTCCGTGGCGATGATGCTCTACAACTCCTATCTGCCCCAGATCGCCCCGCCCGAGGAACGCGACGCGGTCTCCTCGCGCGGCTGGGCCTTCGGGTACGCGGCGGGCTCCCTGGTCCTGGTCGTCAACCTGGCGCTGTACCTCGCCCACGATTCCTTCGGGGTCTCCGAGTCGACGGCCGTGCGCATCTGTCTCGCCTCGGCCGGTCTGTGGTGGGGCGGCTTCGCCCTCGTCCCGCTGCTGAGGCTGCGCGACCGCCCGTCGGCCGCGCGCGAGGCGACCGCCCCCGGCCTGCGGCAACTCGCGGCGACGATCCGGGACATGCGCCGCCACCCCCTGACCCTCGCCTTCCTGCTGGCCTACCTCGTCTACAACGACGGCATCCAGACGGTCATCACCCAGGCCTCCGTCTACGGCTCCGAGGAACTCGGCCTCGGCCAGTCCACCCTCATCGGCGCCGTCCTGCTGGTCCAGCTGCTGGCCGTCGCGGGCGCGCTGACGATGGGACGACTGGCCCGCCGGTACGGCGCGAAGCGCACGATCCTCGGCTCGCTCGTGGCGTGGACGCTCACCCTCGCCGCCGGATACTTCCTGCCGGCCGGGGCGCCGGTGGGCTTCTTCGTGCTGGCCGCCGCGATCGGACTGGTGCTCGGCGGCAGCCAGGCCCTGTCCCGCTCCCTCTTCTCCCACCTCGTCCCGCCCGGCAAGGAGGCCGAGTACTTCTCCGCGTACGAGCTGAGCGACCGCGGGATGAGCTGGCTGGGCCCGCTGCTGTTCGGGCTCACGTACCAGCTGACCGGAAGTTATCGCGCCGCGATCATCTCCCTGGTGGCCTTCTTCGTCCTCGGGTTCCTGCTGCTCGCACGGGTTCCCCTGCGGCGGGCGATCGAGGCCGCGGGGAACCCGGTGCCCGAAAGGATTTAGCGCTCAAGGCGAAAGGGCGGTAGTGTACGCGTTTGGCCTGCCAGGCGTACCGTTACTGCGCGTCAAAGATGCCGAAACGCTGGGTGACATCTCCTTGCAGATGTGACAAACCGGGCGCCGGTGGGTACTGCACTGGTTGACAAGGCTGCGGCTACGACGGCGACGCATGACCCGGAACGGGACTCGGAACGGGAATCTTTACCGCCGACCGGACGTTGACCGGATGACGACGACAGCGACACCTGTCCTGTGGGCGACAAGCCCGGGAGGCACGATTCATGAGTGAGCGAGCTCTTCGCGGCACGCGCCTCGTGGTGACCAGCTACGAGACGGACCGCGGCATCGACCTGGCCCCGCGCCAGGCCGTGGAGTACGCATGCGAGAAGGGGCACCGCTTCGAGATGCCCTTCTCGGTCGAGGCGGAGATCCCGCCGGAGTGGGAGTGCAAGGTCTGCGGGGCCCAGGCACTCCTCGTGGACGGCGACGGCCCTGAGGAGAAGAAGGCCAAGCCCGCGCGTACGCACTGGGACATGCTGATGGAGCGGCGGACCCGTGAGGAACTCGAAGAGGTCCTCGAGGAGCGGCTGGCCGTTCTGCGGTCCGGGGCGATGAACCTGGCGGTGCATCCCCGGGACAGCCGCAAGTCCGCGTAGCGGGACACCGGCACTCAGCGCACGCACATGACCGCGGGCGCCGTACGTGAGGTCGACGTACGGCGCCCGCGGTCGTTGTTCTGCCTACCGGACCCCGCCGCTCGGCCCTGGAGGCCCGACGGACCTCGTCCTCGAACGCCGGACGGGCCGAAAGCGCCCGACCGGCGTCGGCGTGTGCCGCGAGGACCGGAAAGGCCGCGGGTCAGCGGGTGAGCGGTGGGCGTGGTTCCCGGCCCGTGTCGCCCGTGCCGTATCCCTGATCGCCGTCCCGGATCACCTCGCCCTGCACCACCTTGCCGTCGGGACGGTGGATACGGGCCTGCTGGAAGGCGTCACCCAGTGAACCCGAGGCCGCGGCCCGCAGCTTGCGGTCGACCGTGCGCTCCGCATAGCCGCCGACGACCTTCTGGACCGGCGGAAGCAGAAGGAGCAGACCCAGCACGTCGGAGACCAGGCCCGGGATCATCAGCAGCAGGCCGCCGAGCATCATCAGGCCGTTGCCACCGCCGCGGGACGGGGGCGCGCCGCGCTGGAGCGCCTCGTTGAGGTTCTGGAAGGCGCGTCGGCCGGCGCCCTTGATGACCACCGAGCCGAGGACCAGCCCGGCGACCAGCAGCAGGAAGACGGTGAACCCACCGGCCGCGCCCGCCACGACGGTCAGCAGCCAGATCTCCAGCACCAGCCACGCGGCGAGGCCCAGCGGCAGATACCTCCGCAGGCGGGAGCGCCGGGGCCGGGCGGGGTAGGGATGGGTGGGAGCGCCAGTCGTCATGCCCCCAGTGTGCCTGCACCCGGCTCAGAGCGGGATAAGGGGACGATCAGCCGTTGCCGTGCGACTCGGGCGGCGACGTCGACGACGCGGGAGCCGACGCCGACGACTGCGGCGCCGAAGGCTGCGACGCGGAAGGCTGCGACGGCGAGGACTGCGGCGCGGAGGACGGCGACGGCGACGGCTGATCCTGCCGCTCCCCCTTGCCGGCGATCTTTCCGACCCGCTCCCCCACGCCCCACGCCGTGACCCGCCACAAAGCCTCGACGAGGATGTCCCGGCTCATCTTGGAGTCACCGAGTTCACGCTCGACGAAGGTGATGGGCACCTCGACGACGTGGAAGCCGGCCTTGACCGCGCGGCGGGCGAGGTCGACCTGGAAGCAGTAGCCCTGGGAGGCGACCTCGTCGAGGCCGAGGCCCTCGAGCGTCTCCCGCCGGAAGGCGCGGTAGCCGCCGGTGATGTCCCGCAGCGGCAGGTCCAGGGCGAGGCGGGAGTAGAGGCTGCCGCCACGGGAGATGATCTCGCGGGACTTGGGCCAGTTCACGACGCGGCCCCCCGGCACCCAACGGGAGCCCAGGACGAGGTCGGCGCCCTTGAGGGCGGTCAGCAGACGGGGCAGTTCCTCAGGCTGGTGCGAGCCGTCGGCGTCCATCTCGATCAGCACGCCGTAGCCGTTGTCCAGACCCCAGCGGAAGCCGGCGAGGTAGGCGGCGCCGAGGCCCTCCTTGCCCTTGCGGTGCAGGACCCGGACCTGGTCGTCCTCGGCGGCCAGCTCGTCGGCGAGCTTGCCGGTGCCGTCGGGGCTGTTGTCGTCGGCCACGAGGACGTGGGCCTCGGGGACAGCCTTGCGCACCCGGCCGACGATGGCCTTGATGTTCTCCGCCTCGTTGTAGGTCGGGATGATCACCAAGGCCTTGCCGAGCGGACCGAACTGCCTCCCGCGGTCCTGTGCCGCGCGGGTCGCGTCGCCGTCGTTCACTACTGCCCCTTCATGTCCGTACGCAGGGGACCACCATAGTGGCCACCGCCTGCGGTGACGTGACGGGACGTTCCTATGGTGGTGTCATTTCCCGACGAGCGGGGTAGGTACGCGCTTTTGGTCTTGTATGTACGAGGCTACTGCGTACGGGTGCGCCCACCCGGTGCTGCGGATGGGGGCCCGGCGCCCTTCGGGCCGACCTGGGACCCGCTGGCTGCGGATCGACACAAAGCCGTTGTCTACTGAGCGCCCGGGCCCCACCCGGGTCACACCTCCCCGACCGGCCGGAACCTTCCCTCGCTCGGCGCGGGCGCTGAGCCTGGCTCCCAGTGGCGGTGCGCCGGTGCGGCGGACCGTCCCTGACCCAGCGGCGCCTCGGCGAGTGCGCGGACGTTCCCCGGCGGGGCGTCCGGTGGTGGACTCCGCCGAACCTACCGGCCCCACGCCGTCGGCTGTCAACAGCCGTTCCACCTGCGGATCTTCGGTCAATGCCCTGGTCAGCGGGGAGGTCGCGGAACGGCAGGCGGACGGGTGATCCTCCGCCCGCCCGCCCGGGGGATCACTCGCCCGGCCGTACGAACACCGTCCGCCCGCCGACCACCGTGCGCAGGCATACGGGCAGGTCGGCGCCCGGGCTCAGGTCGGGCAGGCCGGGGGTGCCGGAGCGGGGGTCGGTGGACCAGCGGGCGACCCGGTCGTCGGGCGCCTGGACCACCAGCTCGTCCGTACGCCACACCGCGTAGTCCGCCGGTGCGCCCGGCACGAGGACGCCCGCGTCGTCGCGTCCGACCGCCCGCCAGCCACCGCGGGTGTGGGCGGTGAACGCGGCGCGGACGGAGACCCGGTGCTCGGGGGTGCGGTGGAAGGCGGCGGCCCGGACCGTGCCCCACGGATCGAGGGGTGTGACGGGGCTGTCGGAGCCGAAGGCGAGCGGGACGCCGGCCCGCAGCAGGGCCGCGAACGGGTTCAGGGTTCGGGCCCGTTCTGCGCCCAGGCGCTGGGCGTACATGCCGTCCTCCCCGCCCCACAGGGCGTCGAAGGCGGGCTGCACGGAGGCGGTCAGGCCGAGTTCGGCGAACGCGGCGATGGTCTCCGGGGTGAGCATCTCGGCGTGCTCGACGCGGTGACGGGCGGCGCGGACCCGGGCGAGGCCGACCTTCTCGGCGGCGGCTCGCACGCCCTCGACGACAGCGGTGACGGCGGCGTCGCCGATGGCGTGGAAGCCGGCCTGGAGTCCGGCCTCGGTGCAGGCCACGACGTGGGCGGCGACCGCGGCGGCGTCGAGGTAGGCGGTGCCGGTGTGGGCCGCGTCGGTGTACGGGGTGTGCAGGCAGGCCGTGTGGGAGCCGAGGGCGCCGTCGACGAAGAGGTCACCGGCCGCCCCGAGGGCGCCCAGTTCCCGCGCCTTCCGGACGTCCTGCTCGGCCCAGTAGCCGACGACCCGGGGGCCGCATTCCTCCGCGGCGAGCCGCAACAGGCCGGTGAAGTCGTCCTCGGAGGAGATCTCCGGGCCGCCGCACTCGTGGATCGAGCCGATGCCGAGGGAGGCCGCGTGCGCGAGCGCGGTGCGCTGGGCCTCGGTGCGCTGCTGGGGCGTCACAGCCGCGAACGCGGCGGCGCGCACCGTGTGGTGGGCGTCGGCGGTGAGCGGACCGTCCGTTGCGCCGAGGCCCGGTGTCAGGTCGAGCAGGGCCGTGGTGACGACCGCGGAGTGGACGTCGATCCGGGAGAGGTAGAGGGGACGGCCGCCCGTGGCCTCGTCCAGTTCCGCGCGCGTCGGCGGGCGGCCGCCGGGCCAGCGGGAGGCGTCCCAGCCGTGCCCGAGCAGCACCTTGTCCTGCGGTCGGGCGGCGGCGAAGTCCCGCACGCGGTCGAGGGCCGCCTCCAGATCGGGGGCGGTCGACAGGTCGAGTCCCGTCAGGGCGAGGCCGGTGGCGGTGGTGTGGACGTGCGCGTCGGTGAACGCGGGGGTGACCAGGGCGCCGTCCAGGTCGACCACCTCGTCGACGCCGTCCGCGAAGGCGTCCGCCGCGCCCTCGGAGCCGACCCAGGCGACCTGGCCGCGCTCGACGACCATCGCGGTCGCGAAGGGGTCGGCGGGGCTGTGGACCTCTCCGCGGCGGAGCAGGACGGTCTTCGGCTCGGGGATGCGCTCACTCATGGGGAACAGTTTCGCGCCTCACCCTTGCCGACCGGCACGCGGACCCCCCGGATCTGAGCCCACCGGCACCCGGCCCGAACTGCCGGACCCCCGGATCCCTACCGACCGGCATCCGAACTCCCCGGACCCGAACCGACCGGCACCCGGATTCCCCGGACCCGAACCGACCAACGCCCGGACCTCTTGCACCCGTGCCGACCCGCACCCGGACCCCTCGGCCCCGAACCTGCCCGCACCCCGGCCCCTCGGCCCCGTACCGGCCAGGCCTTCCCAGAACCGCGGTTCCGTGGCCGCCCGCATCGCGAGCCCTCAGATCCGCGGAGGCCTGGCCTCGTACGGGGTGGAGAGCACGACCGTCGTCCGTGTCGAGACTCCCGCGAGCGCGCGGAGCCTTCCCAGCAGCTCCTCCAGTTCGTGCGGGGTGGCCACGCGCACCTTGAGGATGTAGTTCTCGTCGCCGGCCACGCTGTGGCAGGCCTCGATCTCGGGTACCCCGGCGAGGCGTTCGGCGATGTCGTCGGGGGCGCTGGGGTCGAACGGCTTCACCGAGATGAAGGCGGTCAGGGGCAGCCCGACGGCCTCGGGGTCGACGACGGCCGCGTAGCCGCGGATGACGCCCCGCTGTTCCAGCCGCCGCACCCGCTGGTGCACGGCCGACGTGGACAGGCCCGTGGCCTTGCCCAGGTCGGTGTAACTCATCCGCCCGTCCTTGACGAGCAGCTGCACGATTTGTCGGTCCAGCTCCTCCATGACGCAAGAACTTACAGGGCGCCGAAGTCTTCGTATACGTATGCAGCCCAGGTCATACCGGTTCGTGATGTGGCGGGAGCCGCCTGTGAGTCGTCCGGGCGCTCCGCCGGCCGCGCGGGCACCTGCGAACGGCATGTGACGAACGCCACAGGCTCTGTCAAGGCTCCGTGATGTTCTCGTGATTACCCCCGAGAGGGGGTGGGAAGTGCTTGCTGTGGTCGAGGCCGCAGCGCCTTCACGGCCCAGCCCGAGGGGGAGAATCCCATGCAGAGTCTTAAGCGCCCTGGTCGCACCGCGTCCAAGCGGTTCCAGCCCGTCGTCGTCGAGTCCGAGCCGGAGGGTGTCGAACCCGACGGCTTCGACGCCGAGTTCGCCGACGGCACCGACGAGTTCGACGCGTACGACACCTTCGAGATGTACCGCGTGGTCTGCCCGGACTGCGCGCAGCCCATCGCGCTGCTCGCGGACGAGGAGGTCCTGCCGGAGCACGCGCTGTGCGCCTCTCCGTGGAACCCGTTCGGGCTCACGGTGTGCGCCGGCACCGGACGCGCGGCGTCCGAGGCGCGCCCCGCGGACGAGTCCTTCGAACCCCAGGAGCAGGACACCGCCCTCCTGTTGACGCTCCCTCAGGGACTCGACTGGCGGATGCAGCCCTTCTCGCACGTCGGCGGCCCGGGCTCGCGCCCGATGCGCGTCCCGGCGATGCGCCGCCACGCCGCCTGAGCGTCGTCGCTCGCCGGCGTCGGCTCACCTCCAGCAGCTGCCCTGCACCATGGCCCGCGGACTGCCGTGGTGCAGGATCGGTGTGTCGACTTCAGCCCGAGCCGGCCATCCGGCCCGCCGCTGAGGCCACGACATCGCGGATGTGCGTGCCGGACCCCGCGTCTGAGGCGCGATCCGAACGCCGGATGTGACGGTGGGTCAGTCAGTGTGCCCGGTGACCGAATCGCCACCCACGGGACCCGGGGGCACCTTCCGAACTCACGCCCGACCGGGCGAGCGGGTGACCTGGAGTCGCGCGCTCGCGTTGCCCTGGTATGGCCACCACCTACCAAGCGGCGCCCGGGCGTCACCGCCAGCTCTTCGTCCCCGCGCCCGCAGAACCGCATCCGCCGGCTCCGCCGTCCGTACCGGACCCGCCGATCTACCGCGACATGCTGCGCACCTGGGCCGACCGGGGCCGTACGCTGCCGGGCCGGCACGACCCGGAGTGGGTGCGGCTGGTGGCCCCGCTGGTGCGGCCGGGGCAGTTCAGCGGGTCTCCGGACCCACTAGGTGACGGGCGATGACCATCCGCTGGATCTGGTTGGTGCCCTCGACGATCTGCAGCACCTTGGCCTCGCGCAGATACCGCTCGACGGGGAAGTCCGCGGTGTAGCCGTAGCCGCCGAGGACCTGGACGGCGTCGGTGGTGACCTGCATCGCGGCGTCGGTGCAGTGCAGCTTGGCCATGGCCGCCTGCGCCGCGAACGGCCGGCCGGCGTCCCGCAGCCGCGCCGCCGCCAGGTACAGGGCCCGGCCCGCCTCGATGCGGGTCGCCATGTCGGCGAGCAGGAAGCGCAGCCCCTGGAAGTCGGCGATGGGCCGCCCGAACTGGCGCCGCTGACGCGCGTACGCGACCGCCTCGTCCAGAGCCGCCTGGGCGACCCCGACGGCACAGGCGGCGATGCCCAGCCTCCCGGAGTCCAGGGCGGCCAGCGCGATGGCGAAGCCCTGGCCCTCCTCACCCAGACGGCGCGCGTCGGGGATCCGCACGCCGTCGAAGTGGAGCTGGGCCGTCGGTGAGCCCTTCAGCCCCATCTTCCTCTCGGGCGGCGCGGCGGTCAGGCCCTCGGCGTCGCCCGGTACCAGGAACGCGGTGATCCCGCCCGGCCCCTCGCCACCGGTGCGCGCCAGGACCGTGTAGAAGTCGGCGATGCCGCCGTGCGTGATCCAGGCCTTGGTCCCGTTGATCACCCAGTCTCCCCCGCTCTCCCGCACCGCGCGCGTGCGCAGGGAGGCCGCGTCCGAGCCGGAGGCGGGCTCGGAGAGGCAGTACGCGCCGAGCAGCCCGCCGCCGAGCATCGCGGGCAGGTGCGCGGCCCGTTGTTCCTCCGTGCCGTGGGTGGCGAGCGCGTAGGTGGCCAGGGTGTGGACGCTGACGCCGAGCCCGACGGTGAGGCGGGCGGTGGCGAGCTCCTCCAGGACCTGGAGGTAGACCTCGTACGGCTGGTCGCCTCCGCCGTGCGCGGAGTCGTAGGGCAGGCCGAGCAGGCCCGCTTCGGACAGCAGGGTGAACAGCTCGCGCGGGAAGTGGGCGGCGTCCTCCTCCTCGGCGGCCGTGGGGGCGATCTCGCGGCGGGCGATGTCCCGGACGAGTGCGAGCAGATCGCGGGCCTCGTCGGTGGGCAGGAGGCGGTCCACCGGTGGCGGGGCACGGTCGGGCATGGCGACGCTCTCCTCCCTGGGCCGACCAGCGGCTCGGCGCTGTGAGTATGCCCGCGCCAGGCCTTGCCCGCACGGGCGGACCCTTCCGGGATTGGTCCGGACCATTGACCGTACTGGTCTAGTCCTCCTACCGTTTCGGTCCAACGCTCCACGCGTTCATGCCAATCGGCGTGCGATCCCTCCCTGCCCCCTGCGAGGAGACACCCGATGCACACCCCGATGCGCCCCCTCGCCCGGCTCCGGACGCTCCTGGCCGCCGGCTGCTGCGCCGCCCTCGGCGCCGGCCTGCTCGCCGGTGCGGGCACCGCCACCGCCGACGAGCCGGGCCCCGCCAAGGCGCCCGCGACCGGCTCCAAGGTCGTGGGCTACTTCACCGAATGGGGCATCTACGACCGCCGGTACTTCGTCAAGAACATCGAGACGTCCGGCTCCGCGGACCGGCTCACCCACATCAACTACGCCTTCGGCAACGTCACCGACGGCAAGTGCGTCCTCGGCGACCCCTGGGCGGACACCGACAAGCCGTTCACCGCCGAGGAGTCGGTCGACGGCGTCGCCGACACCGCCGGCCAGGCGCTCAGCGGCAACTTCAACCAGCTGCGCAAGCTGAAGAAGCTCCACCCCGACCTGAAGGTCATCTGGTCCTTCGGCGGCTGGAGCTGGTCGGGCGGCTTCGGCGAGGCGGCCAAGGACCCGGCTGCCTTCGCCCGGTCCTGCCACGACCTGGTGGAGAACTCCGCATGGGCGGACGTCTTCGACGGCATCGACATCGACTGGGAGTACCCCAACGCCTGCGGCCTCACCTGCGACACCAGCGGCCGCGAGGCGTTCCCGGAGCTGATGAGGGCCCTGCGCGCCCAGTTCGGCAAGCGCGCGCTGGTCACGGCGGCTATCACGGCGGACGCCACCAGCGGCGGCAAGATCGACGCGGCGGACTACGCGGGCGCGGCACGGTACGTCGACTGGTACAACCCGATGACGTACGACTACTTCGGCGCCTGGGCGGCCACCGGCCCCACGGCACCGCACTCGCCGCTGACCCCGTACCCCGGGATCCCGCAGCGGGGCCACGACACCGCCTCCACGATCGCCAAGCTCAGGAGCCTGGGCATCCCGTCGCGGAAGCTGCTGCTCGGCATCGGGTTCTACGGGCGCGGCTGGACCGGCGTCACCCAGGCGAAGCCGGGCGGTACGGCCACCGGGCCCGCGCCGGGGACGTACGAGGCCGGCACCGAGGACTACAAGGTCCTCAAGGAGAGGTGCCCGGCGACCGGCACGGTCGGCGGCACCGCCTACGCCTCGTGCGGTGCGGAGTGGTGGAGCTACGACACCCCGAAGACCATCGCGAGCAAGACGGCCTGGAAGAACCGTCAGAGGCTCGGCGGGACGTTCTTCTGGGAGCTGAGCGGGGACACCGCGGACGGTGAGCTGATCAAGGCGATCAAGTAGCCCGGTGCACGGGGGACCTGGGGCGGGGGACCACGAGCCTCCGCCCCCGGCCCGTCACAGCTCCCGGCGGGCCGGCTTCGGGGCCGGGAACGCGGGGTCCAGTTCCTCGATCGCGCGCAGGGCACCGCCCAGGGTCTTCACCAGGAGGTCGCGCATGACGTCGCGGGAGAGGTCGGGGCGGTCGATCCAGTGGAGGGTGGCGCCCTCCACGCTGCACACCCAGGAGAGCAGGGCCATGCGGGGCAGCGACGGGATGTCGCTGCGGCCGTAGGCGCCCTCGGCGATGGTCGCCACGATCGCCTCGCGCACCCCGTCCCGGATGGCGTGCACCTCGGTGTCGAAGCCGACGCCGCCGCTCACGATCGTGCGGTAGGCCGCCTGGTGGTGCTCGGCGAAGCTCAGATAGCTGTCGATCGTGCGGTGCACCCGGTCGACCTGGGGCAGTTCGACACCGCTCGCGGCGAAGGAGACCAGGTCGGCGACGGAGTCCTGAATGATCGCCAGGTAGTAGCCGCGCTTGGACTGGAAGTAGTAATAGATCAGCCCCTTGGCGACGTGCGCCTGCCGGGCGATGTCGTCCATCGAGAGCGCGTCGTAGGACGTGTCGGCGAACAACTTCCGCCCGATGGCGATGAGTTCGGCGCGACGCGCCAGTGAGCGCTCGGTACCGCGCGCGCGGGGACGTGCGGGGTCGCGCTGGTGGCTGATATTCAATTTCGACCCTGGTCTCAACGGTCGGCGGGACGACGTCAGTATGTCAGGTCGAAGGGTGGGTCAGGTCACAGCACCGGGGGGACCGCAGGCGCCTAATTCACAGCAGTCCGAGCTGGGTCACCAGCATCGCCACGACCGCGACGAGGACCCAGCCCATGACGTGCTCGACGATCTTCGGGCCGTCGTCCTGGGGGCCGCCGGTGCGGGTACGGGGGGCGGTTGCTGCGTGTGCGCTCATGGTGTCTCACTGAGGTCGGGCGTACAGGGTCCGGTCTGTCCACCTTGCCACCGGTCAGGGCTTTTGCGGCCGAGAGCTTGCTCACACGGCGGGAGATGTGCCCGCACCTCCCGCCGTGTGCCCGGGTCAGCGCACTCCCACCGCCGCGAGAGCCTTGTGCTGGCGCGCGCTCGGACGCGCCGGGAAGTAGAGGTAGCAGACGCCTCCGGTGCCGGAGACGACCTTGCCGCTCGCGTTGTACCGCTTGGTCCGCAGCCAGATGTTCTCGAACTCCCGCCGCAAGTAGACGCGCCGCACCGCCGCGTTGCTCGGCGAGGCGGGGTCGTTGGCGATCACGTCACCGTCGGCGGTGAAGCCGATCACGGTCATCAGGTGGCCGGAGGTGCCGTAGCCCGCGCCGGTGAGCTCCTCCTTGAGGAAGGACTGGGACGTTATGGCCGGGATGCCGGCCGCGATCAGCGTCTCCAGATCGGTGAGCGAGGTGAGCCGGGTCACCACGCCCTGGAGATCCTTGAAGGTGGCCGCGTAGGCCGCGTTGAACGGCCAGTTGCCGCAGCCCGCGTACTGGTGGTCGTAGGTGTACCGGGCGGCGTGGCACACCTGGGGGTCGGCGTACGCGGGGTTCACCCAGGCAAGCTGCTCGCGGGTGAGGCGGCCGCCCCAGTACTCGATGATCATCTGCGAGGAGGTGGGGCTGCACCAGGCCTCGCCGCCGTTGTCGTACTCGGGGTACTGCCCCGTGTGGATCTCCTGCGAGTAGCGCGGGACGCTCAGTTCCTGGGCGAGGCCGGGCACCGACGCCGGGACGGTGAAGCGGTCCGGGACGTCGGACCCCATCGCGCCCACCCGCCACACGGTCGGGGTGCGCTTGGTGCCGGGCCTGCGGTGGAGGGTCAGACGGATCCGGTACGAGGTGAGGCGCAGGCCGGTGGAGGCGTCGTCGATCGCCAGGGTGTCCGTCCAGACGGTGCTCCTGCCGTCGCTCTGGTCGTCGACGGAGGTCCGCTTGATGTCCTGGTCGCCGGCCGCCCACCGCCCCATCACGTACCAGGGGGTGTCCGTGCCGTCGGAGTAGGTGCCCTTCAGCTCGGCCTGGAGCCAGGTGCCGGCCGGAGTGCTCGCGTTCCAGGAGACGATCGCCTCGGTGGAGGGGACGGGGAGCCGGTGCACCGGGGACGTCCAGGTGGCGTACTCCCAGGCGGCGGTGGTGCCGGTGTGCGGGTCGGTGTAGTCGGCGGTGCCGGCGGGGGTGCCGATGACCAGGCCCGGCCTGGTGCCCGCGACGGCCCGGGTCCCCCGCGCGGTGCCGGTGCGCCAGTCGGCGTAGGTGGTCCAGGAGCGGTGGTCGACGGGGCGGGCCGGTGCCGTTTCCCGGCCGGCGGTGTCGGTCGTGTCGGCGACCGCCGCCCCGGACCCCCCGGCGACCGCGGCGACGACGGCGGCGGCGAGGACGGTTCTGCGGGACGGCTGATCGATGGCGGACGGGCGCTGATCGGCTCTGTGGGACGGCTGTTCGGCTCTGCTCATGGGCGGAAGACCCCCAGGGATGTCCGAGTCGTGGCTGCTCCGGTGCACGGTGTGCGCCAACTATGGCGGCGCTCGGCCGGCCCTGCCAGCACTTCCGCCCATGCCACGCCCACCAACATGGGTCTGGGCCACTGACGGGCACACGGCTCTGGGCCGATGGCGTGACAGCGGCGGACCCCCGCGCGCCGCACTAGACTTGCGCGCCGCACCCCCGCACACCCCAACCCCGCACACCCCAGGAACCGCCATCCATCACCTCGCCTCCCGGCTCCGCCGCCTCCCCCCGTCCTGCGGACCGGTCCGTCTGATCGGCGTGGACGGGTACGCCGGTTCGGGGAAGTCCACGTTCGCGGGGCGGCTGGCCGAGGCGCTGGGCGAGGCGCCCGTCCTCCACCTCGACGACATCGCGAGCCACGACGAGCTGTTCGCGTGGACCGGACGTCTGCTGACGCAGGTGATCGAGCCCCTCCACCGGGGCGAGACGGCGAACTACACCCCCTACGACTGGCGCGTCCGCCGCTTCGGGCCGCCCCGCCCGCTGCCCCCGTCCCCCGTGGTCCTCGTCGAGGGCGTCGGCGCGGGCCGCCGCGCCCTGCGGCCGTACCTGGCGCATCTGCTGTGGATGGAGGTGGCCCGCGAGGAGGCATGGGCACGGGGGCGCTCACGGGACGGAGAGGCACAGCGGGAGTTCTGGGACCGGTGGGTCCAGGCCGAGCTACGGCATTTCGCCGAAGACCCCTCGAGGCCGTACGCGGACGCGCTGGTACGGCAGTTGAAAGAGGGATACGAGGTGCTGCCGGGGCCCATGGGAACGCCCGGCCCCGACGACGGTGTCACGCACCGTGAGGAACCACCCGCGATGTGGTGAACTTGTGAAGAGCCTTGCGTTCGAACTTCGCCAACTGCTTCAACTCGGCTTGACCGGCAGCCCGTACAGGACTTACGTTCTCAATGTGCGGCAATCGAAGCCGCCTCAGGACGCGAAGCCCCCGGTTGTTCCCCCGTGATCGGGGGCTTCGTTCTGTCCGCACCCCGTTTCCCGCGCCCCTTCCGACCGCGCCACGGCGCCGTTCGCTCACCCAGGGTCACCGGCGCGCGGTGCGCCCCCTCTGCTCCCACCTCGCCGAACGGCCCGTGCGGCACCCTTCGACGGGCGACACCCCGCAGGTACGATGCCCTCGGTGCGATCTCCGGACATCTGCTGCGCGCACCTTGCAACTCCGGTCCGCGGCACAGCGGTTCGACCAAGGCAGCCGAGGGGCGAGGGCCCGTCGGCACACCGACGGGGGCACGGTTTGTGGGGGACGTGATGGACTTCGGCACGCAGGGCCCCGAGGCCCCGGCCGACCTCGCCTGGCTGCGAGGCGTGGACGCCTACACCATGGGCGCCTATCCGCAGGCGGAGGAGGAGTTCCGCACCGCGGTGCGGATCGATCCCGGCATGGCCGACGGCTGGCTCGGGCTGCACGCGCTGCGCGTCGACACGACGACCGCGCTGCTCAGGATGTTCCGGCACCGAGACCGCTTCGGCGAACAGCGCACCCGGCACCGCCGCACCCTCAATTCCTGGTACTGGCTCGGCTGGTGGGTGCAGCCGGTGCTCGAGAGCCCGCGTGACCTGCTCCTCGCGCACGCCTCGCACTGGCTGGACGGCCGGCACGTGCCCGAGCTGGACCGGGCGCTGGCCGGGCTCCCGCCCGTCGACGCCGACCACCAGGTCCGCTTCCTGCACGCCTGCCGCGCCTACCTGGTCAAGGACTGGGAGCAGCTCGTCCGGCACACCGACCCCCTGCTCGACGACCCGCTCCTCGGCATCGAGGCCGGTCTCTTCGGCGGCATGGCGCGGGTCCGGCTGGAGATGTACGGGCAGGCCGAGCCGCTGCTCTCGACGGCCCTGATGCGCTGCCGCAGCGAACAGCCGCAGCGCAAGGAGCTGCGGTACTGGCTGGCCCGCGCCCACGAGGGCACCGGCCGTTCCGCGGCCGCTCTCCCCCTGTACCGGGCCGTCCACCGCGTGGACCCCGCCTTCATGGACACCTCGGCCCGGCTCGCCGCGATCGCCGAGGGCGACGGCTACGACGATCCCGCCGACCTCGCCGCGATCACCCTCACCGGAGCCGGCCAGGACACCGGGGACGGGCCGGACGCCCTCGACCCGCTGTTCGGCACCGAAGGGCGGGACCTGAAGCTCACCGAGCCGGCCGACCTGCCGCCCGTCGCTCCCCTGCCGTCGGTGACCGATCCGGCGGTGCGCGAGAAGACGATGGCGTCCTCGGCACTGCCCGCCGGCCCCACCGACCCCGTCCTGCTGGAGGAGGCGCTCGCCGAACTGGAGCGCATGGTGGGTCTGGAGCCGGTGAAACGCCAGGTCAAGGCATTGTCGGCGCAGCTCAACATGGCCCGGCTGCGGGCCGGGCAGGGCCTTCCGGTCCAGCCGCCCAAGCGGCATTTCGTCTTCTCCGGCCCGTCCGGCACCGGCAAGACCACGGTGGCCCGCATCCTCGGCCGTGTCTTCTACGCCCTGGGGCTGCTCGGCGGCGACCACCTCGTGGAGGCCCAGCGGGCCGACCTGGTCGGCGAGTACCTCGGCCAGACCGCTGTGAAGGCCAACGAGCTGATCGACTCCGCGCTGGGCGGTGTGCTCTTCGTCGACGAGGCCTACTCCCTGTCAAATTCCGGATACGGCAAGGGCGACGCGTACGGCGACGAGGCGCTGCAGGTGCTGCTGAAGCGGGCCGAGGACAACCGGGACCACCTGGTGGTCATCCTGGCCGGCTATCCGGAGGGCATGGACCGCCTGCTCGCCGCCAACCCCGGGCTGTCGTCCCGTTTCACGACACGCGTCGACTTCCCGTCGTACCGGCCCCTCGAACTCACCTCGATCGGTGAGGTGCTCGCCGCGGAGAACGGTGACGTGTGGGACGAGGAGGCCCTCGACGAACTGCGGTCGATCGCCGGGCACGTGGTGGACCAGGGCTGGATCGACGAACTGGGCAACGGGCGGTTCCTGCGGACCTTGTACGAGAAGAGCTGCGCCTACCGGGATCTGCGGCTGTCGACCTATCCGGGGATGCTGTCGCGGGACGACTTGTCGACACTGCGGTTGCCGGACCTGATGCAGGCGTACGGGGAGGTGCTGTCGGGGCGGGGGCCGCAGGATCCGTCGGCGATGTGATCCCGGCCCGGCACGTGTGCGGGCACTCGTATGTACGCCGAAGGCGCCGCGCTCCCCTCGGGAAACCCGGCGCCTTCCTCGTCCCCGGCACCTCGAAGGGCCGGGGGTAAGCCCCCCGGCCCTTCGGGCGACCGCTGACGGCTACGTCGCCATGGCCTCCTCCGGCTCGCCGGTCACCAGCGGCTGGGCGGGGGCCGGCCTGGTCTCGGTCCAGGCCTTCGGCGCCTCCCGGTGCGCCGGGTCCCGTACCTCGCCCACCAGCAGCTCCAGTACGTCCTCCAGCGCGACCAGACCCAGAACCTTTCCCGAGCCGTCGGCGACCTGCGCCAGATGGGTCGCCGCCCTGCGCATGACGGTCAGCGCGTCGTCCAGCGGCAGTTCCGAGCGGAGTGTCGTCATCGGACGCCACAGCTGCTGCGGCACCGCGCGGTCGGAGTCCTCCAGGTCCAGCACGTCCTTCACGTGCAGATAGCCCATGAAGGCGCCGTTCTCCGCGGCGAGCGGGAACCGGGAGTAGCCGGTACGGGCGGTGAGGTCGACGATCTGTCCCGGGGTGACCGCCGGCGGAACCGTCACCAGGGACTCGCGTTTCAGCAGTACGTCCGTGACCGGGCGGGAACCCAGCTCCAGCGCGTCCTCCAGCCGCTCCTGCTCCTCGGGGTCGAGCAGACCGGCCTGCCCGGAGTCCTCCACCAGCCGGTTGAGCTGCTCGCTGGTGAAGACGGCCTCGACCTCGTCCTTGGGCTCGACGCGGAAGAGGCGCAGGATGCCTCGCGCACAGGCGCCGAGGGCGACGGTGATCGGACGGCAGAAGCGGGCGAACCAGACCAGGCCGGGGCTGAGCCACAGCGCGGCCTTCTCCGGGGCGGCCATGGCGAGGTTCTTCGGGACCATCTCGCCGATCACGAGGTGGAAGAAGACCACCGCCGCCAGGGCGATGACGTAGCCCAGCGGGTGGATCATGCCGTGCGGCAGGTGTATCCACTCGAAGACCGGCTCCAGCAGGTGCGCGACCGTCGGCTCGGCGACCGCGCCCAGGGTGAGGGAGCAGACGGTGATGCCGAACTGGGCCGCGGCCATCATCTGGGGCAGGCGTTCCAGACCGTGGAGGACCTGGCGGGCCCTCGCCGTGCCGAGCGGTTCGATCTGGCTGCGGCGCACGGAGACCAGGGCGAACTCGGCGCCGACGAAGAAGCCGTTCGCGAGCACGAGGAGTGCGGCGAAGGCGAGTTGGAGGACGCTCATCGGGCGACCTCCACGACCACGCCGGTGCGCACCAGCCTGACCCGTTCGGCCCGGTAGTGGCCGACGCGACGCACCGACAGCCGCCAGCCCGGCAGCTCCGCCCGGTCACCGACGGCCGGGATGCGGCCGAGCAGGTCGGCGACGAGCCCGGCGACCGTCTCGTACGGTCCCTCGGGTACCTCGAGGCCTATGCGCAGCAGGGTGTCGACACGGCAGCTGCCGTCGACGTCCCAGGCGGGCCGGCCGTCCTCGGGCGGGGCGGCGGCGAGTTCGGGCGTGTCCAGACCGTCGTGCTCGTCGCGGACCTCGCCGACGATCTCCTCGACGATGTCCTCCAGCGTCACCACGCCGGCCGTGCCGCCGTACTCGTCGACGACGACGGCGATGGGCTGCTCGCTGCGCAGCCGGGCCAGCAGCGGCCGGACCGGCAGGGTCTCGGGGACGAGCAGCGCCGGGCGGGCGATACGGCCGGCCGGCGTACGCAGCCGGTCGTGGACGGGGACGGCGAGGGCGTCCTTGAGGTGCACCATGCCGACGATCTCGTCGATCTTGTCGCGGTAGACGGGGAAGCGGGACAGGCCGGTGGCGCGGGTCAGGTTGACCACGTCCTCGGCGGTGGCCGACGCCTGCAGGGCACTGACCTTCACGCGCGGGGTCATGACGTGCTGTGCGGTCAGCTCGGCCAGGGACAGGGTCCGTACGAAGAGGTCGGCCGTGTCCTGTTCGAGGGCGCCGGCCCGGGCGGAGTGGCGGGCCAGGGAGACGAGTTCGCCGGGGGTGCGGGCGGAGGCCAGCTCCTCGGCGGGCTCGACACCGAGGGTGCGCACCAGGCGGTTGGCCACGGCGTTGAGGCCCGCGATGACCGGCCGGAAGAGACGCGCGAAGGCGTACTGCGGGCCGGCGACGAAGCGTGCGACCTCCATCGGCCTGGACACGGCCCAGTTCTTGGGCACGAGTTCGCCGATGACCATCTGCACGGCGGAGGCCAGGAGCATGCCGACGGCGACGGCGACGCCGGAGACGGCTCCCTCGGGGACGCCGATCGCGGTGAACGGTCCGTGCAGCAGCTCGGCGAGCGCGGGCTCCGCGAGCATGCCGACGACGAGGGAGGTGATGGTGATGCCGAGCTGGGTGCCGGAGAGCTGGAAGGACAGCTCCTTGAGCGACTCGACGACCGTACGGGCTCGTCGGTCGCCCTCGGCGGCGGCCTTCTCGGCGTCCGGGCGCTCGACGGTGACGAGGCCGAACTCGGCGGCGACGAAGAAGCCGTTGGCGAGGATGAGCAGGAACGCGGCTGCCAGGAGCAGCAGGGGGGTGGTCATGATGCCGCCGCCTCCGCAGAGCCGCGGACCGCGAGATCGCGGTCCGCGCTATGTCGGCAGGGGGCGGCGCAGGTACTGCAGGACGATCCGTCCATTGCCGGAGAGGGTCACTCCTCGGGTAGCAGGAACCCCTGTGCGCCGGGCACGGCACGACAGGGGCGGAGACGCAAGGGGAGCGTCTCCGCCACCAGATTAATCAAGACAGGGGCTCCTGCGGCAGGGTGGACGCCCCGAGTCAGCCCTGATCCTGCTCGGGGTCGCGGACGGAACGCGCTTCGACGAGGGCGCGCAGGGTGCGCGCGTCGGCGATGGCCCGCTCCCGGGCGATGCCCGGCTGGATGCCGAGCGCGGGCAGGCTGGTGCCGTCACTGAGGTTGAGGAACACCCAGGGATCACCCGGTCGGAGGTTCACCTGGACGATCTCCGCCCAGTCCAGTCGCCTCTTGCCGGCGATGTTGACGACGGTGACACCGGAGTCGTCCGCGACGACCCGGACCCGGGCGAGCTGGGCCAGAACCCAGAAGATGAGCCCCCCGGTCACGATGAAGCTGAGTCGCTCCCCCGGGCCGAGCTGCTCCAGGAGGAGCGCGACGACCGAGATGACGACGAAGATCGCGACACCGGCGGTGAGCAGCACCGCGCGGGTGCGGCCCGGCCGGAACGTGACGGGCAGGGTGGGGAGGTCGGACATGTGGCGGCTCTCAGAGACGGTCGGACACGGCTGTGGGTCTCAGAGACGGCAGGCGTGGATGGCCGTGGTCAGGATCGCCCGGGCGCCGATGTCGTAGAGGTCGTCCATGATCCGCTGGGCTTCCTTGGCGGGGACCATGGCGCGGACGGCGACCCAGCCCTCGTTGTGCAGCGGGGACACGGTGGGCGACTCCAGGCCCGGGGTGAGGGCGACGGCCTTCTCCAACTGCTCGACGCGGCAGTCGTAGTCCATCATCACGTACGTCCGGGCGACCAGGACGCCCTGGAGACGGCGCAGGAACTGCTGCACCTTCGGCTCCTCGGCGTCCGCGCCGGTGCGGCGGATGACGACGGCCTCGGACTTCATGATCGGCTCGCCGATGACCTCCAGGCCCGCGTTGCGCAGGGAGGTGCCGGTCTCGACGACGTCCGCGATGACCTCGGCGACACCGAGCTCGATGGCGGTCTCGACGGCGCCGTCGAGGTGGACGACGGAGGCGTCGATGCCGTTGTCGGCGAGGTGCTTGGCGACGATGCCCTCGTAGGAGGTGGCGACGGTCATGCCGCCGAGGTCCTCGACACCCTTCGCGGCGCCGGGCTTGGTGGCGTAGCGGAAGGTGGAGCGGGCGAAGCCGAGCGGGAGGATCTCCTCGGCGTTGGCGCCGGAGTCGATCAGCAGGTCGCGGCCGGTGATGCCGATGTCGAGGCGGCCGGAGGAGACGTAGATCGCGATGTCGCGGGGGCGGAGGTAGAAGAACTCGACCTCGTTCTCCGGGTCGACGATCCGCAGCTCCTTGGACTCACGGCGCTGCTGGTAACCCGCCTCATGCAGCATCTCCGCCGCAGGGCCGGACAGTGAACCCTTGTTGGGGACGGCGATGCGCAGCATGAGGCGAGCTTCCTTCGTTCGTACGGAAAGGGGGTGCGGTTGCGGCTCAGAGGTGGGCGTAGACGTCGTCCAGGGAGATCCCGCGGGCGACCATCATCACCTGGACGTGGTACAGGAGCTGCGAGATCTCCTCGGCGGCCGCGTCCTTGCCCTCGTACTCGGCGGCCATCCAGACCTCGGCGGCCTCCTCGACGACCTTCTTGCCGATGGCATGGACGCCCTTCTCGACCAGTTCGGCGGTGCGGGAAGTGGTGGGGTCGCCGGTGGCGGCCTTCTGCTGGAGCTCGGTGAAGAGCTCCTCGAACGTCTTCTTGGACATGGTGACGCCCACTTTACGCGGTGTGCCGACCGGCCTAGCGCCACGGTTCGGATACTGAGCGGAGGGTTGCCGCGGTCGCCACCGCCGCCGTCACCGCCTCGTGCCCCTTGTCCTCGTTGGAGCCCTCCAGGCCGGCCCGGTCCAGGGCCTGCTCCTCGGTGTCGCAGGTGAGCACGCCGAAGCCGACGGGGACGCCGGTCTCGACGGAGACCTGGGTGAGGCCCTGGGTGACGCCCTGGCACACGAAGTCGAAGTGGGGGGTGCCGCCGCGGATGACGACGCCGAGGGCGACGATCGCGTCGTAGCCCCGTCCGGCGAGCACCTTGGCGACGACCGGGAGCTCCCAGCTGCCGGGGACCCGCAACAGGGTCGGCTCGTCGATGCCCAGGTCGTGCAGGGCGCGCAGGGCGCCGTCGACCAGACCGTCCATCACCTTCTCGTGCCACTGGGCCGCGATGACGGCGACCCGCAGGTCACCCACATTGCGTACGGACAGTTCCGGTGCGCCCTTGCCGCTCACGTCTCTCCTTCGTGCCTTCTGCTGTGGTGCTGTGGTTACTGGTTGCCGCAGGGGGACACGGGGGCCGTGTCCAGCCAGGGCAGGTCGTGTCCCATCCGGTCCCGCTTGGTGCGCAGGTAGCGGATGTTGTGCTCGCCCGCCTGTACGGGCATCGGCTCGCGTGCGCTGACCTCGAGGCCGTGGCGCAGCAGCGCCTCGGTCTTCTCGGGGTTGTTGGTCATCAGGCGGACGCTGCGCACGCCGAGGTCGGTGAGGATCTGGGCGCCGGCGGCGTAGTCGCGGGCGTCGGCGGGCAGGCCGAGCTCCAGGTTGGCGTCGAGGGTGTCGTGGCCCCGCTCCTGGAGTTCGTACGCCCTGAGTTTGGACAGCAGGCCGATGCCGCGGCCCTCGTGCCCGCGCAGGTAGACCACCACGCCCCGGCCCTCGCTCTGGACGCGCTGCAGCGCCGCGTCGAGCTGGGGGCCGCAGTCGCAGCGGGCCGAGCCGAAGACGTCGCCGGTGAGGCACTCGGAGTGGACGCGGACGAGGACGTCCTCGCCGTCGCCGATGTCGCCGTGGACCAGGGCGACGTGCTCGACGCCGTCGACGGTGGAGCGGTAGCCGTAGGCGGTGAAGGTGCCGTGGGCGGTGGGCAGCCGGGTCTCGGCCTCGCGGCGGACGGTGGGCTCGGCGTTGCGGCGGTAGGCGATCAGGTCCTCGATGGAGATGATCGTCAGGCCGTGCTTGCGGGCGAAGGGGATCAGCTCGGGCAGGCGCAGCATGCGGCCGTCCTCGCCGGCGATCTCGACGATCGCCCCGGCCGGGCGCAGGCCCGCGAGGCGGGCCAGGTCGACGGCCGCCTCGGTGTGGCCGTTGCGGACGAGGACGCCGCCGGGCTTGGCGCGCAGCGGAAAGACGTGGCCGGGGCGGACGAGGTCCGTCGGCTGTGCCTCACCGCTCGCCAGCAGCTGGAGGGTGGTGGCGCGGTCGGAGGCGGAGATGCCGGTGGTCACCCCGTGCGCGGCGGAGGCGTCGACGGAGACCGTGAACGCGGTCTTCATCGACTCGGTGTTGTCCGCGACCATCTGGGGGAGCTGGAGCCGGTCCAGTTCGTCGCCCTCCATGGGGGCGCAGATCAGGCCGCGGCACTCGCTCATCATGAAGGCGACGATCTCGGGGGTGGCCTTCTCGGCGGCGATGACGAGGTCGCCCTCGTTCTCCCGGTCCTCGTCGTCGACGACCACGACGGGGCGGCCGGCCGCGATGTCGGCGATGGCCTGCTCGACGGGGTCCAGCGCGAAGTTCTCGATTCCGTCGGTGCTGTACAGCAGCGGTGCCGTGCTCATGCCGGCGCTCCTTCCAGAGCGGGCTGCGGGCCCTTGCGGGAGCGCAGCCACCAGTCGCGCATGCCCCACAGGACGAGCGCGCCGTAGATGACGTAGACGAAGCCGGAGAAGGCGTAGCCGTTGGCGAAGTTCAGAGGGACGCCGACGAGGTCGACGAGGAGCCAGGCGAACCAGAACTCGACCATGCCGCGGGCCTGGGCGTACATGGCGACGACGGTGCCGACGAAGATGTAGGCGTCCGGCCAGGGGTCCCAGGACAGGGTGGGGTAGGCCTTGAAGAGGAGGGCCACGGCGACCGTGCCGGCGGCCGCGGCGGCGATCATCGCGGCGCGCTCGTGCCAGGTGGCGAACCGGGGGGCGATGTGACCGTCCTCGGACTGGCCCTTGTTCCGGTTCCACTGCCACCAGCCGTACAGGGCGACGGCCATGACGACGACCTGCTTGCCGGCGCTGCCGGCCAGGTGGCCGTAGAAGGCGACGAAGAGGACGAGGCCGGAGAGGAACTGGACCGGCCAGGTCAGCAGGGAGCGCCGCCAGCCGAGGGCGAGCGTGATCAGGCCGAGGATGTTGCCGATCATGTCCGACCAGATGATGTGCTGGTCGAACATGACGAAGGCCTCGGAGTTCAGCCAGTTCACTTGGCTGCTCCCTGAGTGCCGGCGAGCAGCCGCTCGACGTACTTGGCGACGACGTCCACCTCGAGGTTGACCGGGTCGCCGGGCTGCTTCAGGCCCAGGGTGGTCAGTGCGAGGGTGGTGGGGATGAGGCTGACGGTGAAGTGGTCGGCGCCGGCGTCGACGACGGTGAGGCTGATGCCGTCGACGGTGATGGAGCCCTTCTCGACGACGTACCGGGAGAGGTGGGCCGGGAGCGAGACCTTCACGATCTCCCAGTGCTCGGACGGCCGGCGCTCGAGGACCTGGCCGGTGCCGTCGACGTGGCCCTGGACGATGTGGCCGCCGAGACGGGCGCCGACCGCGGTGGGCCGTTCGAGGTTGACGCGGGAGCCGACGGTGAGGGCGCCGAGGCTGGAGCGGTCGAGGGTCTCCGCCATGACGTCGGCGGTGAACTCGTCGCCCTCGTGCTCGACGACGGTGAGACAGACCCCGTTCACGGCGATGGAGTCGCCGTGCTTCGCGCCCTCGGTGACGACGGGTCCGCGCAGCCGGAAGCGGGAGGCGTCGCCGAGGTTCTCGACGGCGGTGACCTCACCCAGCTCTTCGACGATTCCGGTGAACACTTCCCGGGTCCTCCTGCCTCGTTGGGCACGGACTCCGGGGCCTGTCGATGACGACAGAAAGTACGAGCGAGGACACCGGGGGCGACGCCGGACAGACTCGTCCACGGACGAGTACGTATACGGCGGCGCGCACGAATGCCCGCCCGCCGCGCACTGCCTCCCATCCGGACTTTAACCGTCGGTCCAGGAATTTCACCTGGTCAACCGGTCGCTGGAGGCGACCGGGTCGCGGACTGTAACCGCCGGTTCGGACTTTCACCGACCCCGGAGTGCGCTGCTTTAGGTACAGGGCCAGTGTGCCACGCCGGGTCGTCGTCCATACGGGCGAACGATGTGGAGTGGCTCACAGGCCGCGCGCATGGACTTCTCGGGCGGGCCGAGGCACCGGCAACTCCCCACCTGCCGGGCTCGCTTGAGATTGGTCCATACCTATTGACGCACTGGTCTAGTCCTCTCTAGGGTCTGCGCACATTCCGTGGAGAGGAACCGACTGTGCTGTCCCTTTCACGACGCCGGGCGCGACCGGCGCTGCTCGCGGCGGCCGCGGCGGTCACGGGCCTGCTGCTGGCCGCCCTGCCGGCGACCGTCTCCCGCGCCGCCGACCAGGCGTCCTGCCGCCCCGACGGGCTGTACGCGACACCGGGCGTCGACGTCCCCTACTGCTCGGTCTACGACTCGGCCGGGCGCGAGAAGATGGGCGCCGACCACCAGCGCCGGGTGATCGGCTACTTCACCGGCTGGCGCACCGGCAAGGACGGCACGCCCGCCTATCTGGCGTCCGACATCCCGTGGGACAAGGTCACCCACCTCAACTACGCGTTCGCGCACGTCGACGGCGGCAACAGGATCTCCGTCGGCACGGACGGCGCCACGAACGCGGCGACCGGGATGACATGGCCGGGGGTGGCGGGGGCCGAAATGGACCCGGCCTTTCCCTACAGGGGCCACTTCAACCTGCTGAACAAATTCAAGAAGCAACACCCCGACGTCAAGACGCTGATCTCGGTGGGCGGCTGGGCGGAGACGGGCGGGTATTTCGACGACAGCGGCACCCGGGTGAACTCCGGCGGCTTCTACTCGATGGCCACGAACGCCGACGGTTCGGTCAACCGGACGGGCATCGACACGTTCGCGGATTCCGCCGTCGACTTCCTCAGGAAGTACGGCTTCAACGGCGTCGACATCGACTACGAGTACCCGACGTCCATGAAGGACGCGGGCAACCCGCTCGACTGGTCCCTCTCCAACGCCCGCCGGGCCGGTCTGGTCAAGGGCTACGCGGCCCTGATGAAGACGCTGCGCGAGAAGCTCGACCGCGCGGGCGCCGCGGACGGGAAGCACTACCTGCTGTCGGTCGCGGCGCCCTCGTCCGGATACCTGCTGCGCGGCATGGAGACGTTCCAGGTCCAGAAGTACCTGGACTACGTCAACATCATGTCCTACGACCTGCACGGCGCCTGGAACGAGTACGTCGGCCCGAACGCCTCCCTCTTCGACGACGGGAAGGACGCCGAACTCGCCGCCGCGGGCGTGTACTCCACCTCCCAGTACGGCGGGATCGGCTATCTGAACACCGACTGGGCCTACCACTACTTCCGCGGCTCGATGCCGCCCGGCCGGATCAACATCGGACTCCCCTACTACACCCGGGGCTTCAAGAACGTCACCGGCGGGACCGACGGCCTGTGGGGCAGGGCGCCCTCGACCACCTGCCCGGCCGGGTCCGGCCTCACCAGGTGCGGTGACGGCGCCGTGGGCATCGACAACCTCTGGCACGACCTCGACACCGCGGGCAAGGAGGCGCCCGCGGGCTCGAACCCGATGTGGCACGCCAAGAACCTGGAGAAGGGCATCGTCGGGGACTACGTCACGCGGTACGGCTTCCCGGCCGACACCCGGCTGACGGGCACGTACGCCCGGAAGTACGATGCCACCCTGGTCGCGCCCTGGCTGTGGAACGCCGAGAAGAAGGTGTTCCTGTCCACCGAGGACGAGCAGTCCGTGAACGCCAAGGCGGACTACGTCGTGGCCAACGGCATCGGCGGCACGATGGTGTGGGAGCTGGCCGGCGACTACGGCTGGAACGCGGCCGAGGGGCAGTACGAGCCGGGGTCGACGCTGACCTCGGCGATGTACGAGAAGTTCAAGTCGGCGTCCCCCTACGGCGCGACACGGTCGACGGTCGCCCTGCCGGCGGAGGTGCTGAGGATCGACGTGGAGTTCGGGCAGTTCCCGCTCGGCGACTCCAACTACCCCATCAGCCCCAAGCTGAGGATCACGAACAACACCTCGGCGACCCTCCCCGGCGGCACGGAGTTCCGCTTCGACTACGGCACCTCGGCTCCCGGCAACGCCAAGGACCAGTCCGGCTGGGGGACTTCGGTGATCCGCAGCGATCACACGGGAACCAACGTCGGCGGGCTGAAGGGCGACCACCACCGGGTCTCGCTGAAGCTGCCGGCCTGGCAGACACTGGCCCCGGGGGCGTCGGCCGAGCTGGACTTCGTGTATTACCTGCCCGTGTCGACGCCGTCGAACTGGACGGTGACGTTCGGCGGGAGGACGTACGCGCTCGCCGGTGATCTGGCGCGGGGCGTGACGGTGGTGGAGCCGGGTTCGGGAACCCCGTCGCCGTCGGGAACCCCGTCGGGGACGCCGTCGGTCACCCCGTCCGCAACCGCCTCGGGCAGTCCTTCCGGCACCCCGTCGGGCAATCCTTCGGGCACGTCCTCGCCCTCCCCGTCCCCGTCCGGCGGCACGTGCGCGGGCGCGGCCTGGAACTCCGCCACGGAGTACACCGGCGGCAGCGTGGTCTCCCACAAGGGGCACTCCTGGAAGGCCAAGTGGTGGACGAAGGGTGAGGAGCCCGGCACCACAGGGGAATGGGGGGTGTGGCAGGACCTCGGGTCCTGCTGACCCGTACGGACCGGCCCGGCGGCGGTGACGACGGCCCTTGCCCGCCGCCGGGCCTCCCACCTGGGGGGTGCGGGCAGGCTGACCCCGGACGTCACGTTTTCCGGGGTCAGCCCCGTCTCAACCGGCGGAGGGCGTTCCGGTCGGGAGCGCCCCGCGCCCGAAGGGACTGACCAGCATGACCACGATCCTGGTGACCGGGGGTACCGGAACCCTCGGCCGGCTCGTCGCCGAGCGGCTGCGCGCGGACGGCCACGAGGTGCGGGTGCTGAGCCGGCACGCACAGCCGTACGCCGTCGATCTGCGCGAAGGCGGTCCGGGACTGGACGCGGCCGTCGCCGGAGTGGACACGATCGTGCACTGCGCCACCTCACCGCGCGGGGGCGACGAGCAGGCGGCCACGCGCCTGATCGGGGCGGCGCGGGAGGCGGGCGTCGGGCACCTCGTCTACGTCTCGATCGTCGGCGTGGACCGTGTGCCGTTCGGCTACTACCGCTCGAAGCTCGCCGTCGAACGGCTCGTGGAGGAGTCGGGACTGGGCTGGACCGTGCTGCGCGCGACCCAGTTCCACGACCTGGTCGCGCAGGTGTTCGAGATGGTGGCGAAGCTGCCGGTGATGTTCCTGCCTGCAGGGGTGAGCGACCAGCCCGTGGAGGTGACGGAGGTCGCGGAGCGGCTCGCGGAGCTGGCCGCCGGGGCGCCGGCCGGGCGGGTCGAGGACATGGCCGGACCCGAGGTCCGTACGCTCGAGTCGCTGGCCCGCGCGTATCTCGGGGCCAGGGGCAGGCGGCGTGCCGTGGTGAACGTGCCGCTGGGGGGCGCGGCCTACCGGGGGTTCCGGGCCGGTGGGCACCTGGCGCCGGAGTCGGCGGCGGGGAAGGGGACGTTCGAGGAGTACCTGGCGAGGCGGACCGCCCGCTAGAGGGTGTCCGCAAAATCGCGTCGTCCGCCCGGAGGGCGGGGCCTGCGGCGTCTGGTGGCGCGCTCTCGGCGTGCCGGGCGGACGCCCGCGTACTGGTCGTACTCGGGTGTTCGCCCGGTGCGGCGAGAGTGCGTGCCCGGCGTCGCGGGCCAGGCGAGACTGCGCGGACATCCCCTGAGGCCTGTCGTTCGGATCGCGCCGAGGCGGGGTCTGGAAAGCACCGTCGCCTCCCTGCGACAGGCCCGGGCCGGACTCGCGGTCAGGGCCTGCCGAACAGCTCCGCCTGGGCGGACTCGCGGGCCGTGAGCAGCGCCCCGCGCAGCACCGCGGCGCCGCCCAGGCTGCTCGGCCGTACCTCCGTGGGCAGCGGAGCCATCCGTCGCAGCCGTTCTTCCACCCGGGCCGCGAGTGCCTCCCCTCCGGCCTGGCCGACCTCGCCGCCGAGCACCACGCACCCGGGGTCGAGGACGGCGACGACGGAAGCGGCTCCGACGGCCAGGCGCTCGGCGAGGGCGTCGAGAAAACCGACGGCGGCACCGGCGCGCGCCGCGTCCGGTACGAGCGGTGCCTGCCCGGCCGACGAACGCCCCGCGCGCAACGCACCGGAGGCCGGCTCCCCCGCACTCCCGAGCGGCGCCTCGCCCCCCGCCCGGGCGTCATCCCGGACCCGGGGCTCGTCCCCTGCCCCGCCCGCAATGCGCGGCCCCGCCTCGTGCGCGGACCGCGCCCCGTGACCATGGCCTGCCTCAGGTTCCCGCCCGGCCTCGCGAGGATCCCCCGACCCGCTGCGGCGCCCCGCCTCGTCGCCGGGCTCCGCCGCACGGCCGGGCCCCGCGGCCGCCGCCAGCACCGCCTCGCGGACTACCGCCGCGGCTCCCGGCCCGTCGGAGTGCGGTGGGACGCTCAGCCCGTGCTCCCCCGCGAGCGCCACGATCGCCGCCGCCCCGGCCAGCGAGTGGAAGCCGCCCTCGCAGTCCGTCGCCGAGGGCAGCCCGGTCGTTCCCGGCACCGGCAGGAAGCCGATCTCACCGGTGCCGCCGGAGGCCCCGCGGCGCAGGGCGCCGTCGAGCACGACGGCGGCGCCGGTGCCGTGGCCGAGCCACAGCAGGACGAAGGTGTCACGGTCCCGGGCGACGCCCTCGCGCTGTTCGGCCAGCGCGGCGAGGTTGGTCTCGTTCTCGACGCTGACGCGGGCGTCGGGGAGGCGTTCCTGCAGGGCGGCCACCAGGCGCCGGTGCCACTCGGGCAGGCCCGTGGAGTCGCGCAGTTCGCCGCTCGCGGGGTCGATCAGGCCGGGCGCGCCGATGCCGACGGTGTGCAGCCGGTCGGCGCCGGCCTCCTTGACCGCCCGCTCGACGAGGGTCACGGCCTGCTCGACGGCCGGGCCCGTGCCGGTGTCGCCGCCGATCGGCACGGACGCCTCGGCGAGCACCCGGCCCACCAAGTCGGACACGAGCACCGCGACGCCTTCCGTGCGCACGTCCAGGGCCGCCAACTGGGCGCGGCCGGCGACGATGCCGTACAGCTTGGCGTTCGGGCCGCGTCGTCGTGCGCCCGCCTCTCCGACGACCTCGATCAGGCCGGAGGCGGTGAGACGTTCGACGAGGTCCGCGACGGTCGGCCGGGACAGGCCGGTGAGCTGCTTCAACTGCCCTGCCGTCAGCGGGCCTTCGTCCTGCATCAGCCGCAGGGCGAGCCGGTCGTTGATGGCCCGGGCGGTGCTCGGGGATGCGGGCATGCGGGGAATCCTCCCATGGGGCGCCCGAGGGGGTGCCGGACGGCCTCTATTTATCAGGCAGGCTTCCTGATAGTTTACGTCGGCGGCGCACACGGACGGGACGTGGGCACCGTGGAAGGCACCGCACCCGCACGGACGCGAAGGGACCGGGGATGAGCGAAGTGGCCTACGCACCGTCGGAGGTGCGGCGCGCCCGCTATGCCGTGGCCACGGTGTTCGCCGTGCACGGCGCGGTCACCGGCTCGTTCGCCACCCGGGTGCCGTGGATCCAGGACCACGCGTCGGTCAGCGCCGGGCAGTTGGGGCTCGCACTCGCCTTTCCCGCGCTGGGCGCGTCGGTCGCGATGCCGCTCGCGGGCCGCGTCAGCCACCGGTTCGGCGCCCGGAACGCCCTGCGCGGCCTGATGGCCCTGTGGACGCTGTCGCTCGTCCTGCCGGCCCTCGCCCCGAACCTGCTGACCCTCTGTCTGGCCCTGTTCGTGTACGGCGCCACTGCGGGCATGGCGGACGTGGCGATGAACGCGCTGGGTGTGGAGGTCGAGAACCGGCTCGGGCGCTCGATCATGTCCGGACTGCACGGCATGTGGAGCGCGGGCGCCCTGATCGGCTCGGCCGGCGGGACGCTCGCCGCCCATCTGGGCGCGGACGCCCGGCTGCACCACCTGCTGGCGGCCGCGGTGCTGACCGTGGTGGGTGTGGCGGCCTGCGCCTGGGTGCTCGACCTGAAGCCGGCCGAGGACGAGGAGCCGCCGCCGCGGTTCGCCCTGCCGCCCAGGTCGGCGCTGCTCATCGGAGCAATCGGCTTCTGCGCGGTGTTCGCGGAGGGCGCGAGCCTGGACTGGTCGGCGGTCTACCTGCGCGACCGGCTGGAGTCGTCCGCGGGACTCGCCGCCGCGTGCACGACCGGGTTCACGCTCACCATGGCGATCGCGCGGATCGCCGGCGACAAGGTGGTGGACCGGTACGGGTCGGTGCGGACGGTCCGCGCGAGTGGCGTCCTCGCCGTCCTGGGGGGTCTGCTCGTCGTCGTGGCCGAGCATCCGGCCGTGGCGATGGGCGGGTTCGCGCTCATGGGCCTGGGGATCGCCGTCGTGGTCCCGCTCTGTTTCGCGGCGGCGGGCCGCAGCGGCCCCAACCCGAGCCAGGCCATCGCGGGCGTCGCGACCATCACGTACACCTCCGGCCTGATCGCGCCGAGCGCCATCGGCGGGCTGGCCCAGGCGACCAGCCTGACGGTGTCGTTCCTGCTGGTGACACTGCTGGCCTGTGGGCTGGCGGGCTTCGCGGGGGTGCTGCGCGCGGGCGACCGCGACCGGCCGCAGGTCAGCCGGCCGAGCGAAGCAGTGCCCGGCCCGCGGTCCTGAGCGTCTCGCTCCACGGCGCCGGCCGCATGGTCGCCGGGTCCAGCCGGACGAGGACCTGGGTGCCCTGCGCGTAGGTGACCGCGCCGTCGGTCGAACAGAAGCGGAAGCCGTACGTCAGGCCGGTCCTGCCGAGCCGCTCCAGCCACAGGTGGACGGCGTACGCGCCGGGCTTGGTGACCGGGGCCTCGTAGGTGATGCGCAGTTCCCTGACCGCGTTGCACGCGTCGCCGGCCGCCGCCCAGTCGCCCTCGAAACGCACCCCGTGCTCCTGCCAGAGCTCGGTCCAGGCACGCTCGACCATCAGCGGGTAGCGGGCGTTGTGCAGGAGTCCGAGCGCGTCCAGGTCGTCGAAGTGGACGGTGACGGGGATGAGCCGGCCGTACGCCAGGGCGGGTGCGGTCGGGGCTTCGGCGGTCACAGGTGGGGCTCCTGAAGTGCGGGGGACGGCGTACACGGCAGGTGTACAGGACAACCATCCCTATCCTAAGCGGACGCTCACCCTGTCGTTTCACGCGACAATGGGCCGGACATCTGCACCACCGCCCCGTACGAACGAAAGCGAAACCCCCTCATGGATCTCGGCGTCCGCTGGAAACTGCACGGCGACGGACGCACCCCCGCGCCCGGCGCGGTGGTCCGTCCCGACGAGCGGCTCTCCTGGCCCCGCACGGTGGGCCTCGGCGCGCAACACGTGGTGGCCATGTTCGGGGCGAGTTTCGTCGCGCCCGTACTGATGGGGCTGGACCCGAACCTGGCGATCATGATGTCGGGCGTGGCGACCGTCATCTTCCTGCTCGCCACCCGCGGCCGGGTGCCCAGCTACCTCGGCTGCTCCCTCTCCTTCGTGGGCGTCGCCGCGGTCATCCGCGCGCAGGGCGGCACGAGCTCCACGGTCACCGGCGCGGTCCTCGTCGTGGGTGTGGCGCTGTTCCTCGTGGGGCTCGCCGTGCGGCGCTTCGGCGCGCGGATCATCCACGCCACGATGCCGCCCGTCGTCACGGGAGCGGTCGTGATGCTGATCGGCTTCAACCTCGCCCCCGTCACCGCCTCCACCTACTGGCCGCAGGACCAGTGGACGGCCCTGCTGGTCATGCTGTTCACCGGTCTGGCGGTCGTCTGTCTGCGCGGTTTCTGGTCGCGCATCGCGATCTTCCTGGGCCTGGTCTTCGGCTACGGCATCTCGTGGGCGTTCGACCGGATCCTCGGCCGGATCCACTCGGCGGACGCGAGCGGCAAGGTCACCGACCACTGGCGGCTGGACTTCTCCGCCGTCGGCCAGGCCGACTGGATCGGTCTGCCCTCCTTCCACGGCCCGTCCTTCGAGTGGTCGGCGATCCTGGTCGCGCTCCCCGTCGTCATCGCGCTGGTCGCGGAGAACGCGGGGCACGTGAAGGCGGTCGGCGAGATGACCGGCGACCGGCTCGACGACAAGCTCGGCACGGCGATCTCCGCCGACGGTGTCGGCTCGGTGCTGTCCACCGCGGTCGGCGGGCCGCCCAACACCACGTACTCCGAGAACATCGGCGTGATGGCCGCGACCCGTGTCTACTCCACGGCCGCCTACTGGGCCGCCGCCGGCTTCGCGCTGCTCTTCGGCCTGTGCCCCAAGTTCGGCGCGGTGGTGGCCGCCATCCCGGGCGGCGTCCTCGGCGGCATCACCGTCATCCTCTACGGCATGATCGGCCTGCTCGGCGCCCAGATCTGGATCAACGCCAAGGTCGACCTGCGCAACCCGCTGAACCTCGTCCCGGCCGCGGCCGGCATCATCATCGGCGTCGGGAACGTCACCATGGAGTTCACCGACACCTTCTCCCTCAGTGGCATCGCCCTCGGCACCCTGGTCGTCATCACCGGCTACCACGCCCTGCGCGCCTTCGCCCCCGCCCACCTCAAGACCCAGGAACCCCTGCTGGACGAGGGCACGTCCTCGTACGACACGGACGAGGAGAACGGGAATCAGCGGGCGAGCTCGTAGGCGTACGCGGGGCTGAAGGTGCCCGCCGCCCCCTTGCAGCCGTCGGACTCGCCCGGGAGCTTCACCCACAGGTAGGCGTCGATGCGGGCCTCGCCGGTGTCGAGCGTGGGAGCCCGCCCGATCCTGCGCCCGTCCGGGTCGCACCACCGGCCGTCGGCGGGCGGGCCGTTGCCGTTGCGGCTGGTGTCGACGACGGCACCCAGGCCCGCCGGACCGCCGAGGGCGTCGAGGACCTGCCGGTCGTAGGCGATCTCGTCAGCCGTGGTGCGGAAGTTGGAGACGTTGCTGAAGATTCCGGCGGAGGCGGCCGAGGCGGCGCCGGCCTGCTTCAGCAGGGCCGCTTGGCGCGCGGGGGCGTGCCAGTGCGAGTGGCCGGCGTCGTAGTAGACGCGTGCCCTCGGGTTCGCCGCCTTCAGCACGCGGCCGGCGCGGGCCAGCGCGGCGAAGCGGTCGGCGCGCCGGTCCGCGGAGAGGCAGTCGGTCTGGGCGATCGAGTCGGGCTCGAGGATCACGACGACCTCCCCGGAGCCGAGCCCGGCGGCGAACCGCTCGATCCAGTCCCCGTACGCCTCGACATCCGGCGCGCCGCCCTGCGAGGCCCCGCCGCAGTCACGGTCCGGGATCGCGTACGGCACCAGAACGGGCACCCGGCCCTGGGCGGCGGCGCCCGAGGTGACCGCGCGGACCCGGGAGGTGATCGTCTCCGGCGCGTACTCGGCGAACCACACGGCGGCCGGCCGGTCCGCGATGCGGGACTCGATGACGGCGCGGCGCCCGTCGCCGGGGTTGGCCCGCACCCAGTCCCGGACCTGGGACTCGGGGTGGAGGTAGAGCCGGGCCGCCCGCCCCTCCCCGCGGCTCGCGGCGGCGGAGGGCCACGTCGTCGGGGCGGCCGCGGGCGGGCCCGACGGGAGAACGAGCGGGGAGCCGGACGGGGAAGGCGCGGCCGGCCCGCGACTCACCGCCGAGCCGGCCCGGTCGGCATCGCGCCCGTCCCCTCCGTCACCGCTGTCGCCGAGCACCACGACCGTGCCGGCCACCGCGGCCAGGGCGGCCACGGCCGAGGCGACGACCACCATGGCGCGCCCGCGGACCGCCCGCCGCTCCCGTGAGCCTCGCACCGTGCTGTTCCCCTCCCGCGCGACGGGCGCGTTCCCCCGTTCCGGGGAAGCACCGGGCCGGTCGGCCCACGGGCCAGCCTAGGCCTGCGACCCTTCCCCCATGCCGTACTTGGAACAGTCCGCCCCTGCCCCGGACACCGCCGGCGCCCCCCTCGACGGAGTGCTCCGCCGTATGCGCGCCCTCGACGCGGCGCTGCCGTCCCGGGACGGGATCGCGGTCTTCAACCGTGTCTACCTCGCCGTCACCGAGGAGGTCGGCCGGCGCATCGACGCGGGCCGCTTCGCGGACGCGCGGGCCGCGATCACGCTGGACGTACGGTTCGCCGAGCGCTACCTCGCGGCGGTGGACGCGGCCGCGTCCGACCGCCGCCCGCCGGCCTGCTGGCGCCCGCTGTTCCAGCTCCGCCGCCATCCGGGCGTGCGGCCGCTGCAGTTCGCTCTCGCGGGCATCAACGCGCACATCGGTCACGACCTCGCGCTCGCCGTCGTGGACGCCTGTCGCAGCCTCGGCTGCGAACCGGCCGAGCTGGAGGACGAGTTCGACCGTGTGGGCGACCTTTTGGTCACGCTGGAGGAACGCATCCGCGAGGAGCTGATGCCTGGCCCCGACCTGCTCCAGATCGCCGACCCGCTCACCCACCTCCTCGGCGCCTGGAGCCTGGAGCGCGCCCGCGACGCCACCTGGTCGGCCGCCCGGGCCCTGTGGGCGCTGCGCCGGCTCCCGGACCTCGCCGAGGAGTTCACCGACCGCCTCGACGCGGCCGTCGGCTTCGCGGGCCGCATGCTGCTGACACCGCTGCCGGACTGATCCGGCGGCGCGGAGGTCAGTCCTCCGGCAGTTCCACCGGGGCGATCTCGTCGTACACGTCACCCGGGCCCGGGTTGGCCGCGTCCGTCGAGCCGCCCAGGTGGTGCATGACTCCCCAGACCGCGTTCAGCGCGGTTTGGACGGCGCCCTCGGCCCAGCCGGCCGTCCAGGAGATGTCGTCGCCGGCGAGGAAGATGCCCCGCTTGTCCTCCGGCAGCCGGTCCTGCATGAAATGCGTGAACAGGCGCCGCTGGTAGCGGTAGTGGCCGGGCAGGTTGGCCTTGAACGCGCCCATGAAGTAGGGCTCGTTCTCCCAGGAGACCGTCACCGGGTTGCCGATGATGTGCTTCCTGATGTCGACCTTGGGGTAGATCTCGCCGAGCGACTTCAGCATGACCTCCATCCGCTCGTTCGCGGACAGCGGCAGCCACTTCAGGCTGTCGTCGCACCAGGTGTAGGACAGGCAGATGACGGCGGGCTTGTCGGGGCCGTCGTCGAGGAGGTACGTCCCGCGGGTCATGCGGTCGGTGAGCGTCATCGACATGACGTCCCGCCCGGTGTCCTTGTCCTTGTCGAGCCAGAACGGCCGGTCCACGGGCACGAAGAGCTTGGAGCTCTCCATGTAGTGGGTCCGCTCGATCGCGGTCCAGTGGTCGATCGGGAAGAGCGAGTCATCACAGGCGATCTTCGACAGCAGCATCCAGGACTGGGCGGTGAAGATCGCCGCCCGGTAGGTGCGGATGTCCCCGTCGGCGTCGGTCACGGTGATCCGGTTGCCGGCGGTGCGGTTCAGGCGGGTCACGGCCGGGCGGGGCTCGCCGCCCTCGTGGAGCGAGGCCAGCGAGGTGCCGTAGGGCCAGTGGACGATCTTCTCCGGCTCGCGCTCCCACAGGCGCAGCGGCAGCTGCTGGGAGCCGCCGACGATGCCGCGGTGGTGGTCGTCGGCCTCGGTGTAGACGACCCGGAGGATCTCCAGGATGGAGTTCGGGAAGTCGGTGTCCCAGCCGCCCGTGCCGAAGCCGACCTGGCCGAAGATCTCGCGGTGCCGGAAGGACCTGAAGGCCTCGGAGTCGCAGAGGAAGCCGTAGAAGGTCTGGTTGTCGAGCTTCTCGACGAGCTTCGCCCAGATCTCGCGGATGCGCGGCACGTCCCGCTCGCGCATGGCGCGGTTCATGTCGGAGAAGTCGGCGCCCTCCTCCAGGCAGCGGTTCCACGCCTCGGCGACGTCCCGGTAGACCTGCGGCAGGTCGTCGATCGTCTCGGCGTAGTGCGACTCGCCCTTGAGGTCGACGACCGTCGAAGGGGTCGCCTCGGCGAGGGGGTTGGGGAAGGGCCGGGTCTGAAGGCCCACCAGGTCGATGTAGTGCTGGAGCGCCGTGGAGGACGGCGGGAAGCGCATCGCGCCCATCTCGGCGGTCAGCGACGGGTCGCAGCCGTCGAAGCCGACGGTGCGCAGCCGGCCGCCGATCCGGTCGGCCTCGTAGACGACCGGCTTGAGGCCCATCTTCATCAGCTCGTACGCGGCCACGATGCCGGACAGGCCGCCGCCGATGACCGCGACCTCCGTGCCGTGCTCGGTCGCCGGTACCTGGCCGAGGCCCGCCGGGTGCGCGAGGAAGTCGTCGTACGCGTACGGGAAGTCCGGGCCGAACATGGTGATCGGCGGCTGCTGCTCGTCGGCGTGCTCTACGGCGTTGGGCACCGTGGACGTCATGGGGTACGGACTCCTTGCGCGAAAGAACTGGGGGAGGCTCGGGGGGTGTCAGACCAGGGACCCGTACAGACCCGGGCGGCGGTCCTTCAGGTACGGGTTCGCCTCGCGGGCGGCGGCCAGGAAGGCGGGGTCGACGTCGGCGAACACCAGCTCCTCGCCGCGTCCGGCACGGGCGCGGGCGAAGCCGTCGGGACCGGCCAGCGTGGAGAGTCCGACGAACTCGAACTCCCCTTCCCTGCCGACCCGGTTGACGTACGCGACGTACATCTGGTTCTCGAAGGCGCGCACCGGGATCATCGACTCGGCGACGAACTGGAAGGGGTGCATCTGCGCCGTCGGCACCACCAGGAGGTCGGTGCCGGCCAGGGCGTGGGCGCGGACGTTCTCCGGGAACTCGACGTCGTAGCAGATCATCAGGCCGACGGTGAGGCCGTTCAGCTCGGCCTGGACGACCGGCTGCCCGCCGGGCGCGAACTGGTCGCGCTCGAAGCAGCCGAAGAGGTGGGTCTTGCGGTAGTTCGCGAGACGGGTGCCGTCGGCGGAGATCAGCTGGGCCGAGTTGTACACCGTCGCGCGGTCGCGCTCCGGGTAGCCGTACGCGATCGCCAGCCCGTGCCGGGACGCGGTCTCCGCGACCGTGTCCGCGGAGTCGCCGTCGGCGGGTTCGGCGAGGCGGGCGATGTCGTCGCCGATCGCGTACCCGGTGAGGAACAGCTCCGGCGCGACGAGCAGCCCGGCGCCCGCGGCTGCCGCCCGGCCCGCGGCCTCGTCGAGGACCTTGAGGTTCTCGGCGACCGAGCCGGGGCGGCCGGAGCTCTGGAGCAGGGCGGTGCGCATGCGTGTTCCTCACCGGTAGAGGGGGTTCGGGGGGCCACGTAGACCGTACGGGCGGCTGACCAGGGCGGACAAGAAGGAGCCGTTGCGCGCCGGTGAGCGGTTCGTTGCGTCGCCCGGCCACTCGGCGGCGATTCGTTGCACGCCTCCCACGGCGCCCTCATGCCCGCCCGCGGCGACGCACGCGGGGGCCACCGCGGCCGCCCGCCGCCGCCACCGACCGCAGAGGCGCCGCCCGGAGCGACTCCCGCCCGGGACCGCGCCGAACCCGGCCCGGCGCCGCACACCGTCGGCCGGCCGCGCGCACCGCAAGGCGACCGCACCACCCGGACCGACCGCAGAAGCACCGCCACCGACCGCAGAAGCACCGCCCGAAGCGACGCCCGCCCGAAGCGACGCCCGCCCGTAGCGACGCCCGCCCGGGACCCCGACAGCAGCCGCCGTCACCGGCGACGCGACTCCGCACGACCGCCCGGACAGCGCGCGCATCGACGCGCACAAGGCGTCGAGACAGCCGTACGCGGACGCCCTCGGCCGTCTCCGCCCGTGCGAGGCCCGGGGCCACGACCGCCACCCGCCCCACGCGAGGTGCCGACGTTCCGGCCCGGCCACGACAGCGACCACCGCCACCGGTCGGCCCCGCAGAGCACCAGGTGCCGCGCCGCCCAGCACGAAGGACCAGCCGGACAGGAGGCGACACGCACCGGCCCGGCCACGACAGCGACCACCGCCAACCGGTCGGCCCCGCAGAGCACCAGGTGCCGCGCCGCCCAGGACCGAGAACCCGCCGGACAGGAGGCGACACGCACCGGCCCGGCCACGACAGCGACCACCGCCACCGGTCGGCCCCGCAGAGCACCAGGTGCCGCGCCGCCCAGGACCGAGAACCCGCCGGACAGGAGGCGACACGCGCCGGCCCGGCCGCGGCGGCGGTGGGCGCGCGCACGGCTCTGCGCGCCGCGCGCAGGGGTGGACCGCCTCCCGGCGCTCGGGCGCGTCCGCCACCCGTGCATGGGTCGCGAAGTGCCATCGGCGTCCGTGGCCGGTGGTCACGAACGCCGGTGGGTGTCGGCCTGCCCGCGCGGTGCCAACCGGTGCCGTCACCGGCGGCGTCGGTACAGCACCAGCGCCGTCGCCAGGTACGGCACGGCGAACAGGGCGAAGGCGAGGCCGTGGGTGCCCGTCGAGGCGAGGATCGCATAGGAGCCGTAGACGGCGATGGTGGCCAGCTCGGTGCCCAGGCCCGCGACCGAGGTGAGGGTGGCCCGTCCGGTGCCGTCGATGCGCTGTTGCAGCCGGGCGTCGGCCAGTACGGTCGCCAGTTGGAAGCCGCCGAAGGCGACCGCCACCAGAACGATGCCGGCCGGTGTCCCGGCGGTCGCGCCGGCCGCGAGGGCGACCGCGGAGAGGGACAGCACCCCGGCGAGTCCGTTGCGGCCCAGGCGTTCGGCCGGGCCGGCCAGCAGGCTGCCGGCCGTGACGCCGGCCCAGATCAGGACCAGCAGGTACGGGACGGCGACGTCCGGCACCCCGGTGCCGCGGGCCAGCAGCGGTGTGTACTCGTCGAGGGCGCCCCAGACGGCGGCGACGGCGGGGACGAGCAGCAGGGCGCCGCGGACGGAGCGGTCGCCGCGGGCTTCGGCGAGACCGGAACGCAGGGTGGCGGCCCAGTCCTCGCGCTCGCTGTCGGTCGTCCGCACCTCCGGGAAGCGGGTCGCGACGGCCGCGGTCAGCAGGCAGGCCAGCACGCTGGCCGCACCGACCGCCGGGTACCCGTGGGCCGCGAACACCGGTCCGGCCACGGCCATGGCGGCCATCGTGGCGACCTGTCCGGCGGCTTGGGCCCGGCCCATGACGCGGGCGTACCGGTCCGCGGCGCCGAGCCGCTCCAGCTCCTCGTAGACGAGCGCCTCGAGCGCACCGGAGCCCAGCGCCCCTCGGGCGCCCCACAGGACGAAGCCGGCCGCGAACGCCCAGTACGACGGGACGAGCACCCACAGGGCGAAGCCGGCCGCGCCCAGCAGCGGACCGAGCCACAGCAGCAGCCGCCGGGACACGGCGTCGGCCCAGGCGCCGGAGGGCACCTCCAGCAGGACGCCGGTCGCCGACCACAGGACGAACAGCGACGACATCTGCCAGACGGACAGACCGGTGTCCGCGAACAGCAGCGCGTACACCGGGTAGAGCAGGACGAACTCGTCGAGGAACGAGTAGCCGTACAGCGTGGCGGTGAGCCGCCGGACACCGACGGCGGGCACACGCGCAGGTGAGAGAGTCATGAGGCCTTCCGGCAGGGACGGTTCGGACACCGGGGGTACGGCGTCCGAGGCGGCCCTCGGGAGGCACGGCTGGTGGATCAATGTCGCCAGGTCATGGCACCGAGCGTAGACCGTCGTCCGTCCGGGTCACCACCGCTTTCGGGCGGAGGCCCGCGGACGGCCCGCCACCGCTTCAGCGGGACCCGCGGAAGGCTCACCACCGCTTCCACGCGCGTGCCCGTGGACGCCGCTTCCACGCGCGTGCCCGTGGACGGCTCACCACCGCTTCCACGCGCGTGCCCGTGGACGGCTCGCCGCAGGGGTCAGGTGGGCGACCCGGACGAGAAGCGCCGCAGCAGCGGGGACAGCACGAGCACGGACTTCGTCCGCTCGACGAACGGCTCACCCGCGATCCGCTCCAGCACACGCTCGAAGTGGCGCATGTCGGCGGCGAAGACCTGGGCGATCGCGTCAGCCTCGCCCGTGACGGTGGAGGCGGCGACGACCTCCTGGTAGCGCTCCAGGCCCCGCTGGATGGTCTCCGGCGAGGTGTTGCGCCGGCAGTAGATCTCGACGAACCCCTCGGTCTCCCAGCCGAGGGCCGCAGGGTCGACGCGGACGGTGAAGCCGGTGATGGCTCCGGTGGCGCGCAGCCGGTCCACACGCCGTTTCACGGCGGGCGCGGACAGGCCGACGAGCTGGCCGATGTCCGCGTAGGAGCGGCGGGCGTCCTCGGCGAGGGCGTGCACGATGCGTTCGTCGAGATCGTTCAGCACTGCGGTCGGTTCACTTCACTTCTGATGCTGCTGGGGGTGCGAGTCGGGAGCGGCGGTAGCCGTACACGAAGTAGAACACGAGACCGACGGCCATCCAGACTCCGAAGACCACCCAGGTGACGGTGGAGAGGCTGCCCATCATCCAGACGCAGAAGCCGAAGCCCAGGGCGGGCAGCACGGGCGACAGCGGGACGCGGAAGGTGCGGGGCATCTCGGGACGGGTCCGGCGCAGGACCACGACGGCCACGTTGACCAGCGCGAAGGCGAAGAGGGTGCCGATGCTGGTGGCGTCGGCGAGCTGGCCGAGCGGAACGGCGGCGGCCAGGACGCCGCAGAACAGGGAGACGATCAGCGTGTTGGCGCGGGGTGTGCCGGTCTTCGGGTGGACGCGGGCGAACACCTTGGGCACGAGCCCGTCCCGGGACATGGCGAAGAGGATGCGGGTCTGGCCGTAGAGCACGGTCAGGACGACGCTGGCGATGGCGACGACGGCGCAGAACGCCAGCAGCGTGCCCCAGAAGGTCTGGCCGGTGACCTCGCGCATGATCTGGGCGAGCGCGGCCTCGGAGTCCGTGAAGCCCTCCCAGGGCTTGGCGCCGACCGCGACGGCGGCGACGAGGACGTACAGCACCGTCACGATGACGAGCGACAGCATGATCGCGCGGGGCAGGTCGCGCTGCGCGTTCTTCGCCTCCTCACCGGCGGTGGAGGCGGCGTCGAAGCCGATGTAGGAGAAGAAGAGCGTCGCGCCGGCCGCGCTGACGCCGGCCATGCCGAGCGGCATGAAGTTCTCGTAGTTGCCGGAGCGGAAGCCCTGGACGCCGATCGCGCAGAACAGCACCAGCGCGGCGATCTTGACGACGACCATGACCGTGTTGGCGCGGGCGGACTCGCGGGCCCCGCCGAGCAGGAAGGCCATCGCGAGGAGGACGACGATCAGGGCGGGCAGGTTGAAGACGCCTCCGTCGCCGGGCGGGGCGGAGAGCGCGGCCGGGATGGTGACGCCGATGGTGCCGTCGAGCAGTTCGTTGAGGTACTCGCCCCAGCCGACGGCCACGGCGGCCACCGACACGCCGTACTCCAGGACCAGACACCAGCCGCAGATCCAGGCGATCAGCTCGCCCATCGTTGCGTATGCGTACGAGTAGGAGGAGCCGGAGACGGGGATGGTGCCGGCCAGTTCGGCGTAGGACAGGGCCGAGAAGAGGGCCGTGAGTCCGGCGATCACGAAGGAGAGGGTGACGGCCGGACCGGCTTTCGGCACCGCCTCCCCGAGGACGACGAAGATGCCCGTGCCGAGCGTCGCGCCGATGCTGATCATGGTGAGCTGCCAGAGCCCCAGCGAACGCCTCAGGGCCCCTCCCTCGCCCTGGCCACCCTCGGCGACCAGGCGTTCCACGGGCTTGCGCCGCATGAGCCGGGCGATGGCCCCGGGGGACGGCGGGGCGGTCTGACTGCGCTGTTGCGGGGGTGCGCCTTGGTCGAGCACGCGCTGACTCCTTCGTCGCTGCCGATCGGGGCGGCGGGGACCGGAGGCAGACCCGCGCGAGCAGGCACCCACCGAGCGGGGTCCCTGCCACGCCACGTACAGCGCATGACCCTACGAGGCGGAGCGTTGCCGTTGTAATGCAGCAACCTTGCGCGTCACCGCAAGATCATTGCGTTCCTCGCGGGTGACCGGGCATTCGTTGCGCGGGGACTTCGAGCCGTTGCGTAGTGGCTGGTCAGGACAGTTCCCGGACGAGGAAGGCCCACGGGTCGACGCACTCGTGGGCGATGCCGTCGGTGCCCTCGTACGTCCAGCGGTCGAGGTAGTCGGTGAGGGGCCGGTAGCCGAGCCGCGCGTGGAGGGCGGCCGCGCGTGGGTTGTCCTTCGCGACGCCGGGGCCGGCCACCGTGATGCCCCGTTCCCGGGCCGGGTTATCGGCGGCGCGCACGAGGCCTGTGCCGATGCCGCGCGAGCGGAGTTCCTCGGGCCACACGCCGAGCCCTCCGGTCTCCGGGCAGCCGGGCCGTGCGGCGCGCACGTCCGGGGCGTCGCAGCCGGTCCAGCGCATCTCCGCGTTCCCGACGGGCCGCCCGTCCAGCCAGGCGACCAGGTAGGTGCTCTCGCCCCGCTCCTGGCGTGCGAACCGGCGGGCGTGGAACGACGTGACCCCTGGCGAGCCGATGTGCCGGTCGAGGAGCGCCACGCCGGCGGCCCGGCAGACGGTGATCTCCGTGCGCCCGACGGTAGCCGCCGGGACATGCGCACGGCCCCCGTTTTTCCCGGTGTTCGGGTCGACGGGGGCCGTGCGCAAGGGAGTCGGATCAGTTCCAGCTGGCGTGCAGCGGCTTGCCCTCGGCGTAGCCGGCCGCGCTCTGGACGCCGACGATCGCCTTGTCGGCGAACTCCTCCAGGGAGGCGGCGCCGGCGTAGGTGCAGGAGGAGCGGACGCCCGCGATGATCGCGTCGATCAGGTCCTCGACGCCCGGGCGGGCCGGGTCGAGGAACATGTGGGAGGTGGAGATCCCCTCCTCGAACAGTCCCTTGCGGGCGCGGTCGTAGGCCGACTCCTCGGCCGTCCGGTTGCGCACGGCGCGCGCGGACGCCATGCCGAACGACTCCTTGTAGAAGCGGCCGCTCGCGTCCTGCTGGAGGTCGCCCGGCGACTCGTACGTGCCCGCGAACCACGAGCCGATCATCACGTTCGAGGCGCCGGCGGCCAGGGCCATGGCGACGTCGCGCGGGTGGCGGACACCGCCGTCGGCCCACACGTGCTTGCCGTACTTCTTCGCCTCGGCGGCGCACTCCAGGACGGCCGAGAACTGCGGCCGGCCGACGCCGGTCATCATGCGGGTGGTGCACATGGCGCCGGGGCCGACGCCGACCTTGATGATGTCGGCGCCCGCGTCGACCAGGTCCTTGACGCCCTCGGCGGAGACGATGTTGCCCGCCACGATCGGGACCTGCGGGTCGAGGTCGCGGACCAGCTTGATCGCGTTGATCATCGACTCCTGGTGGCCGTGCGCCGTGTCGATGACGAGCGTGTCCACGCCCGCGTCGAGCAGCAGCTTGGCCTTGCCCGCGAAGTCGCCGTTGACTCCGACGGCGGCGGCGATCCGCAGCCGGCCCCGCGCGTCGGTGGCCGGCGTGTACAGCGTGGCGCGCAGGGCGCCCTTGCGGGTGAGGATGCCGGCCAGCCTGCCGTCCGCGTCGACGGCGGGGGCGTAGCGCCGGTTGGCCGCGTCCAGCCGGTTGAAGGCCTCGCGCGGGTCGATGTCGGCGTCGAGGAGCAGCAGGTCCTTGGACATGACCACTTCGAGCTGGGTGAAGCGGTCGACTCCGGTGAGGTCCGCGTCGGTGACGACGCCGACGGGCCGGTGGTCCTCGTCCACGACGACACCGGCGTTGTGCGCGCGCTTGGGCAGCAGCGCCAGCGCGTCGGCGACGGTCTGGTGCGGGAAGAGCACGATGGGGGTGTCCAGCACCAGGTGGCGGCTCTTCACCCAGGAGATGACATCGGTGACCACGTCGATCGGGATGTCCTGCGGGATCACCACCATTCCGCCCCGCCGGGCCACGGTCTCGGCCATACGACGCCCGGCGACGGCGGTCATGTTGGCGACGACCAGCGGGATGGTGGTGCCCGTGCCGTCCGGCGAGGTGAGGTCCACGCCCTGACGCGATCCGACCGCACTGCGGCTCGGGACCATGAAGACGTCGTCGTACGTCAGGTCGTACGCGGGCTGGATGTCGTTGAGGAAACGCACGTGCTGCACATCCCAGTCGATCAGAGGTGACCCCCGGACCGGTCAGCCAGGGGGAAGAGCACGTACTTCATTGTCCCATGACAGCCCCCGTGCCCTGCCCGGGACGATCATCCAGGCTGGTCAGAGGGGCTTCGGAGGAACATCCAAGGCATACCCGTCGGCCGCGGCGGTCAAGCGCCCGGCTTTCCCCCGAGGGCGAGCACCGCGGAGAGCTCGGGGGCCTGGTCCACCGCCGCCGAGAACACCTCCTGCGCGATCTCCCACTCCTCCGGCCGCGCCTTCGCGTACGGCTGCCAGTTGCGCACGACGACCAGCAGCCCCTCGGCCCCGGACCGGGACGGGAGGTCGGTGAGGCTGTCGGCGAGGGCGTCCCAGTTGCGGCCGAACCAGTCGGGCAACTCCAGGTCCCGGACGCAGCGCTCCATCAGGCTCGCCTTGTCCGTGACTCCGTCGAGGTCCAGCGTGAGTACGTGGTCCGTCATTCCAGCCACCGCCCTGATCGAGTCGTGGTTCCGGCCCACGGGGACGGCCGGGAGGGCCGCCCCCGCCTTCCGACTGTCCGTCAGTTCCCGTCCGGGTCCGCCCGGTTGAGTGCCGGCCTCGGCGTCGGCCCGGCCGTCATCAGGTAGTCCGCGGCCGAGGTGTCCGTCACCAGGCTGGTGACGAGCCCGGACCGCAGCACCGCGTCGATCGCGGCCGCCTTGCGCTGCCCGCCCGCGATCGCGACGACCTCGGGGATACGGCGGAGCTGGTCGGCCTTGACCGTGATGCACCGCTCGCCCAGGTCGCGCCCGACCCGGCGGCCCTCGGTGTCGAAGAGGTGAGCGGACATCTCCGCGGCGACACCGAGCGAGGCGTAGTGCCCGCGCTCCTCGTCGCTGAGCATGTCGTGCACCGTCGAGATGCCCGGCTCCCAGGAGCCGATGGACACGCAGGCGACCGTGACCTTGTCGAAGTACTCGAAGGCCCGGGCGATCCCGGTCTGGTGCCGCAGCGCCGCCGCGGTGGCCGCGTCCGGCAGCAGCATCGGCGCGTAGATGGGGTGCGCGTCGCCGCCGGACACCTGGGCGGCACGGCGGACGGCCTCGACCGAGCCGCGCTCGGCGGTCCCGGCGTCGTACACGCCCGTCAGCTGCACCACCGTGCACGGTGGCAGCCGGTCCAGCGCCGCCGCCATGTGGATGGTGGAGCGGCCCCAGGCCAGGCCCAGGACGTCCCCCTCGTTGACGAGCTCGCCGAGCAGGTCGGCGGCCACTTCCCCCAGGTTCTCGGGATCGGGCGACTCCTCGGCATCGGCCGGGGACTCGACCACGACGGCGTGCCGGAGGCCGTAACGGGCGCGGAGCGCGTCGGAGCGCTCGGCGTCCAGTTCGGCCGGCACGCGGATCTCGATGCGTACGAGATCCCGTTCGAGAGCGGTCTCCAGGACCCGGGCCACCTTGAAGCGGCTGACGCCGAACTCCTCCGCGATCTGGATCTTGGACTTGCCCTCGAGGTAGAAGCGGCGGGCCATGGCCGCCGCCTGCACCAGCTCTGCGGGTCCCATCCGCATGGCTGACCGGCCCGCCGACATACCCGACACGGCGATCTCCTCACTGCTGTTCACACTCTGGATTCGCCGTTCATCCTTGCAGATCCGGCGCGGTCGATCAGCCCTGATGAGAGCCGTTCACGTAGCTGTGGCTCAGTGGTCGCACGCCCACGACGCCTTGGCGGTGGCCGTCTCCGCCTGCGTGCGCAGTGCACGTACCGCTTCCGCCGGGTCCTCGGCCCCGTACACGGCGGATCCGGCCACGAAGACGTCCGCGCCGGCGTCGGCGCACCGCTCGATCGTCGAGGCCGAGACACCGCCGTCGACCTGGAGCCACAGCTGGAGGCCGTGCTTGGCGATCAGTTCGCGGGTGCGGCGGATCTTCGGGAGCATGATGTCGAGGAAGGCCTGACCTCCGAAGCCCGGCTCGACCGTCATGATCAGCAGCATGTCGAGCTCGGGCAGCAGATCCTCGAACGGTTCGATCGGCGTCGCGGGCTTGAGCGCCATGGAGGCACGGGCGCCCTTCGCCCGGATCTCGCGGGCTAGCCGCACGGGTGCGGCGGCCGCCTCGACGTGGAAGGTGACCGAGGAGGCGCCCGCCTCGACGTACTGCGGAGCCCACCGATCGGGGTTCTCGATCATCAGGTGGCAGTCCAGCGGGGTGTCCGTCGCACGGGCCAGCGACTCCACGACCGGCACACCGAGCGTGAGGTTCGGGACGAAATGGTTGTCCATGACGTCGACATGGAGCCAGTCGGCTCCCGCGACCGCCCGGGCCTCGTCCGCGAGGCGGGCGAAGTCGGCGGACAGGATGCTGGGATTGATCTGCGCGGCCATGACCCAAGCCTGCCATGCCCTCCGGGGGTTGCGGACATCGGTGCCGGGTGGAGGCCGCGGTACGGCGATCGCGGACCGGCTGCGACCGGCCGCGCCCACGCGGCGGAGCCGCACAGGCACAGCCGGCGTCCCCTGCCCGGCGCTGCCGCGCGCGGCCTCGCCATGACGGTGGCCGTGGTGCGGGCGGCCCGGTCATGACCAGTGCCCTCGCCGCCCTCGGGCGTGACCTGACCGGTGCCCTCGCCGCCCTCGGGCGTGACCTGACCGGTGCCTTCGCCGCGCCCGGGCCGTGCGTGACGGTCGAGTGCGGTCGCGGCCTTCCGCAGTTCGAGCGCGCGGCCGGGGCGTACCGAAGGCGACCGGGTCTCCGTGCAGGCGCGCCGGGAAGCGCGGCGTCGCCTGTGCACGCGCGGCCGCGCGCAGCGGCCCGTCCCCGCCCCCTCAGCTCACCCGGTCCGCCGGACGACCGCCAGATACATCGCGTCCGTCCCGTGCAGATGCGGCCACAGCTGCACGTCGGGCCCGTCGCCGAGGGCCGGCACACCCGGGAGGAGGGGCCGGGCGTCGATCAGCTCGGCCTCCGGGTACTGCTTGAGGACGTCGGCGACGACGGCCCGGGTCTCGGCGAGGTGCGGCGAGCAGGTGGCGTACCCGACGACGCCCCCGACCCGTACGGACTCCAGCGCGGTCCTCAGCAGCCCGCGCTGCAGCGGCGCGAAGCCCTCCAGATCCTCCGGGCGGCGCCGCCACCGCGCCTCGGGCCGTCGCCGCAGGGCGCCGAGCCCGGTGCAGGGCACGTCCATCAGCACGCGGTCGAAGGACCCGGGCCGCCACGGCGGCCGCGTCCCGTCGGCGGCGATCACCTGGTACGGCCCCGGATTCCCGTCCAGGGCCCTGGCCACGAGCCCGGCCCGATGCGGCTGCTTCTCCGAGGCGAGCAGCACGGCACCCCGCTCGGCCGCGAGGGCCGCCAGGAGTGCGGCCTTGCCGCCGGGACCGGCGCACCCGTCGAGCCACCGCCCGTCGGGCCCGTCGAGCGGCGCGTTGGCGAGGGCGAGCGCCACCAGCTGACTTCCCTCGTCCTGCACACCCGCGCGCCCCTCCCGTACGGCCTCGACGGCCCCGGGCTCGCCGCCCTCGGTGAGCCGTACGGCGTACGGCGACCAGCGCCCCGGCATCGCGGCCTCCTCGCGCAGCAGCTCGTCGACCGTGGCCCGCCCGGGCCGGGCGACCAGGGTTACCTCCGGCCGCTCGTTGTCGGCCTCCAGCAGGTCCTCGATGCCGGCCCGCCCGCCGCCGAGGGAGTCCCACAGGGCGGAGACGACCCAGCGGGGGTGCGAGTGCACGACGGCCAGGTGGTCCTCGGGGTCGTCGTCGTAGGGCGGAGCGACCCGCTCGACCCACGCGTCGAGGTCGTGCTGCGCGACCTTGCGCAGTACGGCGTTCACGAACTTGGCCCGCCCGTCGCCGAGAACCACCCGCGCCAGCTCGACGGAGGCGGACACGGCGGCATGCGTCGGGATCCGCGTTCCGAGCAACTGGTGCGCACCGAGACCGAGGACGTCGAGCACCGGCGGGTCGACCTCCCGCAGCGGCCGGTCGACGCAGGCGGCGATGATCGCGTCGTACGTCCCCTGCCGCCGCAGCGTGCCGTACACGAGCTCGGTGGCGAGCGCGGCGTCCCGCCCGTCGAAGTCCCCGCTCTCGCGCGCCTTGCGCAGCAGCGGCGGCAGCACGAGGTTGGCGTAGGCGTCCCGCTCGTCCACGGCCCGCAGCGCCTCGAAGGCGAGGACACGGACGGGGTCCTTCTTGGGCCGACGGTAGGGCTTGCCGGTGGGGCGGGAACGGCGGGGCTGATCGCTCACGAAAAAGGTGCTCCGGATTGCAGGAAGAAAGACGCCACCAGCGTACGTCGGGCGCACCACGGCCCGCGCAGGAGCACACGCCGAACCGGGGCCCGCAGGAGCTCGCCTCGCACCGGGGTCCGGCGCAGGAGCACACGACCGGCGCCGCGCAGAAGGGCGCGACGGGCCGGGGCCCCGCGCATGAGCACAGGCCGCATCGGGACCCCCGCAAGAGCACACGCCGGAACCGGAGCCGGCCCAGGAGCGCGCGCCGGAACCGGGGCCCCGCAGGAGCACGCGCCGAACCGAGGCCGGCGCAAGAGCACACGCCGAACCGGGGCCCGCATAGGAGCGCACGGCACCGAGGCCCCCGCAGAGGCGCGCGACGGGCCGCCGGCGCGGCAGCGTCACGCCGCGAGCACCGGGAGGCCGCAGCGCGCGCAGAAGCGTTACGCCGGGACCACCCGGACCCGCACAGGAGCGTGCTCAAGGATCAACGGAACCGGCGCAGCAGCCGTACGCGGGGCCCAGCGAGCCCGCCCGCAGAGGCTTTACGCCGGGACACAGCCGGAGCCGTACGGCAGCACGCTCAGAGACCATCGGAAGCGGCTCAGCAGCCAACGCCCGGGGCGGGGCAGCCCCCGCCGCAGCCATACACCGGAGCCAGCGGAGCCCCCGCCGCAGCCATACACCGGAGCAGACGGAGCCCCCGCCGCAGCCATACGCCGGAGCCGACGGAGCGCCCGCCGCAGCCATACACCGAAGCCGACGGAGCCCGCGCGGTCGCGTCACGCGCCGACGTGCTCGCCGTCCGCGATGCGGACCCCGCGGGCCCAGTCGGCCGCGCGCATCGGCTTCTTGCCCTGCGCCTGGACCCACAGCAGCTCGACGGCGTACGACCCGGTGCCCACGTGCACGCTGTTCTTGCCGACGGCCAGCGTCCCCGGAGCGAGGTCGTCGCGCCCCGGAACCGGCTGCACCTGGATCAGCTTGAGCCGCTCGCCCCGGAAGGTGGTCCAGGCGCCCGGGGCCGGCGTGCACCCGCGCACCACCCGGTCGACCCGCAGCGCGGGGGCGTTCCAGTCGACGCGCGCGTCGTCGACGGTGATCTTCGGGGCGAGGGTGACGCCGTCGTTCGGCTGCGGTACGGCCTTCAGCGTGCCGTCCTCGATCCCGTCCATGGTGGCGGCCAGGAGCCCGGCGCCCGCGAAGGCGAGCCGGGTCAGCAGGTCACCGCTGGTGTCGGTGGCCCGGACCTCCTCCGTGACCGTCCCGTAAACAGGACCGGAGTCGAGTCCCTCCTCGATGAGGAAGGTGGACGCGCCGGTGATCTCGTCCCCCGCCATGATGGCGTGCTGCACGGGTGCGGCCCCCCGCCAGGCCGGCAGCAGGGAGAAGTGCAGGTTGACCCAGCCGTGGGCCGGGATGTCGAGGGCCGCCTTGGGCAGCAGGGCGCCGTAGGCGACGACGGGACAACAGTCCGGGGCGATCTCCTTCAGCCGCTCCAGGAACTCCGGCTCCCGCGGATGGGCCGGCTTCAGCACCTCGATCCCGGCCTCCTCGGCCCGCTGGGCCACAGGGGACGCGACCAGCCTGCGCCCCCGCCCCGCGGGAGCGTCGGGCCGCGTGACGACGGCGGCCACCTCGTGCCGCCCGGAGGCGATCAGTGCGTCCAGAGCGGGAACGGCGACCTCGGGGGTACCGGCGAAGACGAGCTTCATGGGTGGGACGGGCCTCTCGGAGGGGTGGACAGGGCAACGCACGATTTTATGGGCAGGGAGGTCGGCCGAAGCCGGCGCGCCGCCCCCGGACGTCAAGCCGCCGACGGCGTCCCACCCCGACGTGAGGGGTCCGCTTCCTGCCCGAACCGCACCGGCGGTGCACGGATGCAGGACGGCGACGGCGACGGCCGGAGGCCGAGCCGCGCGCACTCCGCCGCGGGGGGGCGTACGCATATGCCCATACGCCCCCACACCGTGACCCGCGGAGCGAACCCGCGTTGGTCAAGAAAGAGTTGACCACACCGGACCGCTCCCCGCAGCGGCCCGAACCCTTCTTCAACGCCGGTTCGAGAGGCTTGTTCATGGCCGACCACGCAACCCACGACGCCCAGGCCCGGGCCAGCCTGCACCTGCTGGTGCGGGACATCGAGCGGGTCCGCCGGCAGGTGGACGCGCTGCGCACCCTGACCGCCCAGTTGGGCAACGTCTACCGCCCGCGCCGCTCCGGCCCGTCCACGGGCTTCGTCGTCTACGGACGCGCCCCCGCCCCCACCGTGCGCCTCGCGCAGGAGCTGCGGGACAGCGTCGAGACCCTGGTCACCGCCGCGGTGGACTTCGACCGCTCGCTCGGCTTCTCGTGGGACGCGGTGGGTTCCGCACTCGGCGTCACCAAGCAGGCGGTCCACCGCCGTTACGGCTCCCGCCGCGCCGCCGCCCAGGCCACCCCGGAGCCCGACCGTACGACGGAGCCGTCGGGCACCCGCACGGTCAACGTGGGCACCGGCATCCCCGTGGTGCCGACGGTCCCCGCGGCCCGCTCGATGCCGACCCAGCCGACGGCGGGCAGCCCGTCCCTGCGCGACGAGGCGAGACCCTCGGCCGTCCCCGGCCCGCGCAACGGCTGACGCGCGGCCCCGCCTGCCCTCTCGGTACGCACCCCGCCCGAGAGGGCAGTCGCGTATCCGGCGCCGATCAGGTCCACCGGTACCGCGGCGCCCGCCCGGCGCACCGGCCCTCACCCGATGTCGGGCGGATCGATCCGCACCCACACCGCGGATCCGCCACCCCCGCCGTTCCCGCTTCCGCTCCGGGCCATCCTCGCTGCCTGGGCGGCCTTGAGCGCCGAGGCCAGCGTGGCCCCCTTCCCCGGCGGCACCCGGATCAACGCCCGCTCCCACAGCTCCCCGGGAGGCGGCGTCCCGGGCCGCCGTGTCCGCCCGGCGGGGGTGACCGGCAGCGGAACGGGCCCCAGCACCTCGGCCTCCGCGGGCAGCTCCACGGTCCCCAGGAACGCGAGCACCGCCTCCTGCGGCCCCGCGACCGCCGCCATCCGCGACACCGGCGGAAACCCGAGCTCGGCCCGCTCGGCGAGTTCCCGCACGGCGTGCCCGACGGGATCCCACCGCACCAACGCCTGCACCGGCCGCAGGGTGGGCTCGGCGACGACGACCACGGTCCCCCCGTCCTCCTGCGGCCGCACCAGCGAGGCGGCCGCGATCCACCGCCGCAGCGCGTCCTCCCCGGCCCGCAGGTCGGGCCGGGAGAGCATGGCCCAGCCGTCCAGCAGCAGGCCCGCCGCGTACCCGCCCTCGGCGACCGGTTCGGCGCCCGGTGTGCTCACGACGAGCGCGGGCGTCCCCGGCACGGTGTCCAGCACCTGCTCACGTCCGGACGTCCGCACCGGGACGGCGGGGAAGGCCCGCCCCAGCTCCTCGGCGGTGCGCCGCGCCCCGACGACCTGAGCCCGCAGCCGGAAGCCCCCGCACTCCGGGCAGTGCCAGGCGGTCTCCTCCCGCCCGCACCACCCGCACGCCAACGCTCCGCCGTCCCGTGTCTCCAACGGCCCGGAACAGTGCCGGCAGCGTGCCGGAGCACGGCAGGCGGCGCACGCCATCCGCGGCACGTACCCCCGCCGCGGCACCTGCACGAGCACCGGCCCGCGCCGCAGCCCCTCCCGGACCGCCTGCCAGGCGAGCGTGGGCAGCCGGGCGGCCCGGGCCGCCTCGTCGCGCGCGAGATCCTGGTCCCCCACGGTCCGCACCAGCGGAGCCGCGCGCCGCACCTGCTCCCGCGCGGCGACCAGCGGCCGCGCCCACCCGCTCTCGACGAGCTGCGCGCCCTCGACGGTGCAGCTCCAACCCCCCAGCAGAAAGGCGCACTTGTCGTGTGCGGCGCGCAGCAGCAGCACGTCGCGCGCGTGCGGCTGGGGAGCGTGCGGCTCGCTGTGGCTGTCGTCCCCGTCGTCCCAGACCGCCACCAGCCCCAGGTCACGCACCGGCGCGAACATGGCGGCCCGCGTGCCGACGACCGCCCGCACGGCCCCCCGCCGCACGGCGAGCCACTCGCGGTACCGCTTCTCGGGCCCGGCGTCGGCGGTGAGCAGCGCATGCCGCCCCTCCCCCAGCACACCGGTCAGCGCGGCGTCCACCCGCGCGGCGGCCCGCCCGTCCGGTACGACGACGAGGGCACCCCGCCCGGAGGCCAGCGTCGCGGCGACGGCACGCGCCACCTCCTCGCTCCACTCGGGGCCGGGCAGCGCGTTCCACACGGCCCGAGGGGACGCTCCCGAGGCCAGGGCCCGGAGGAAGGCGTCCCCGTGCTCGTACCGCGCCCAGGACCCCACCGCCGGGACCTCCGGCGGCGGAAGAGGCGCGGGCGACGGTCGCTGCTCGGCCCGCGCGCTGCGCGGCGGCACGGCCAGCTGGAGCACGTCCGCCAGGCTGCCCGCGTACCGGTCGGCGACGGCTCGCGCCAGTCCGAGCAGTTCCGGACTGAGCACGGGCTCGGGCGACACCACCTGGGCGAGGGCGGCCAGCGGGCCCGAGTAGTCCGACTCGGCGAGCCGCTCGACCAGGAACCCGTCGATGAGTCCCCCGCCCTCTCGCCTCCCCTCGCGCACCCGCCCGCGGCCGGCCCCGAACCGCACCCGCACCCGCACGCCCGGCTGAGCGTCGGCGTCCAGCTCGGCCGGCACCGCGTAGTCGAAGTACCGGTCGAGATGCAGCACCCCCTTGTCGACGAGCACCCGAGCGATCGGCAGCTCCCCGGCCAGCGCGGCCCCCCGCCACGTCCGCGGCTTCGCCCGCGGCACCTTGGCCTTGCGCACGCTCTCCCGAATCAGCGCGAGCTGCTCCGGCGCCGCCGCCTCCCCCGCGGCGTCACCGCCCCCCTGCCCGTTCTCGCTGCTCACGCTTGCATTCTTCCAAACGGCACTGACAACGGTCCCGCCACGGCTGTCGCTCCCCGCGGGCGGCCCGCGTGAGCGGGGGAACCCCGGCCCCACCGTGGCCGGCCTGGCTGAGGACCCCGCACACGGACCCGGTGTGCGCGGGCGTGAGACCGGCAGCACGGAGGCCCGGCACCCCCGAAGGGCTGCCGGGCCTCGCGTACCAGCTGTCGCGGGGGGCTTACAGCCCCGTCGCCTCCCGCAGCGCGTCCACCCGGTCCGTGCGCTCCCACGTGAAGTCGGGCAGCTCACGGCCGAAGTGGCCGTACGCGGCGGTCTGGGCGTAGATCGGGCGGAGCAGGTCGAGGTCGCGGATGATCGCGGCCGGGCGGAGGTCGAAGACCTCGTCGATGGCCTTCTCGATCTTCTCCGGGTCGACCTTGTGGGTGCCGAAGGTCTCGACGAACAGGCCGACCGGCTCGGCCTTGCCGATCGCGTAGGCGACCTGGACCTCGCAGCGCGCGGCCAGGCCCGCGGCGACCACGTTCTTGGCGACCCAGCGCATCGCGTAGGCCGCGGAGCGGTCCACCTTGGACGGGTCCTTGCCGGAGAAGGCGCCGCCGCCGTGGCGGGCGAAGCCGCCGTAGGTGTCGATGATGATCTTGCGGCCGGTCAGTCCGGCGTCACCCATCGGGCCGCCGATCTCGAAGCGGCCGGTGGGGTTGACCAGCAGGCGGTAGCTCTCGGTGTCGAGCTTGATGCCGTCGTCGAGGAGCGCCTTCAGCTCCGGCTCCACGACGAACTCGCGGATGTCGGGAGCGAGCAGCGAGTCCAGGTCGATGTCGGACGCGTGCTGCGAGGAGACGACGACCGTGTCGAGGCGGACCGCCTTGTCACCGTCGTACTCGATGGTGACCTGGGTCTTCCCGTCGGGGCGCAGGTAGGGGATCGTGCCGTTCTTGCGGACGTCCGACAGGCGCTTGGACAGGCGGTGGGCCAGGAAGATCGGCAGCGGCATCAGCGTCGGCGTCTCGTCGGACGCGTAGCCGAACATCAGTCCCTGGTCGCCGGCGCCCTGTCGGTCCAGTTCGTCGTCGTCGCCCTCGACCCGCGACTCGTACGCGGTGTCGACGCCCTGGGCGATGTCCGGGGACTGCGCGCCGATCGACACGGAGACACCGCAGGAGGCGCCGTCGAAGCCCTTCTTCGAGGAGTCGTACCCGATCTCGAGGATCTTGTCCCGGACGAGCTGCGGGATCGGCGCGTACGCCTTCGTGGTGACCTCGCCGGCCACGTGCACCAGACCGGTCGTGATCAACGTTTCGACGGCGACACGGGACGTCGGGTCCTCACGGAGCAACGCGTCGAGAATGGTGTCGCTGATCTGGTCAGCGATCTTGTCGGGGTGACCCTCGGTCACGGACTCCGAAGTGAACAGGCGACGGGACACAACGCTCCCTGGGGTTGCAGCGGCTGCTGGCTGATCATTGGCGGACGCGGCGGGGGCTGCGCCCGGACACGTCCGAGAACAGTTTATCGGTCGCGCCCGACCGCCGGCCCACCTGTCTCGCCTCTCGGGAGCGCTGTGACCTGCGGCACAAGCATTCTGCCGAATGCGGAGCGCCGTTGGCCAGACGAGCCACGTCCGTTCGGGCGAGCCCGGTGGGCACGGTGCAGCGCATCAGACCGTCAGACCAGGCGTGGCGTCACCAGGTCCCACACGATTTCGGCCAGAGCTTCCTTGGGGCCGTACGGGACGGGGGTCTCGCTGCCGTCGGCGCCCAGGACCACGGCCTCGTTCTCCTCGGAGCCGAAGGTCTTGCGCTCCCCGACCTCGTTCACCACGAGCAGGTCGCAGCCCTTGCGCCGAAGCTTCGCCCGGCCGTTGGCCAGCACGTCGTCCGTCTCGGCGGCGAAGCCGACGACCACCTGACCAGGGCGGGCGCGCTCGGCGGAAATCTCCGCGAGGATGTCCGGATTCCGTACGAGGACGATGGGGTCCGGCTCCCGGTCGTCCTTCTTCTTGATCTTGCCGGCCGCGTACGCCGCCGGGCGGAAGTCGGCGACGGCGGCGGCCATGACGACCGCGTCGGCGTCCGCGGCGGCCTTCAGGACCGCCTCGCGCAGCTGCACGGCGGTGCCGACCTGGACGACGTCGACACCCGCCGGGTCGGGCAGGCCGGTGTTGGCGGCCACCAGGGTGACGCGGGCGCCGCGGGCGGCGGCCGTACGGGCGAGGGCGTAGCCCTGCTTGCCGGAGGAGCGGTTGCCGAGGAAGCGGACGGGGTCGAGGGGCTCACGGGTGCCGCCGGCGCTGACGACCACATGCCGGCCGGCGAGGTCGGGTTCACGCACGCCCCTGGCCAGCACCCGGCGGCAGATCTCGAAGATCTCGGCCGGGTCGGGCAGCCGGCCCTTGCCGGTGTCGACGCCGGTGAGCCGGCCCACGGCCGGTTCGACGACGACGGCCCCGCGGCGGCGCAGCGTCGCCACGTTCTGCTGGGTGGCCGGGTGCTCCCACATCTCCGTGTGCATCGCGGGGGCGAAGACGACCGGACAGCGGGCGGTGAGCAGCGTGTTCGTCAGCAGGTCGTCCGCCAGGCCGTGGGCGGCCTTCGCGAGGATGTCGGCGGTGGCGGGGGCGACGACCACCAGATCGGCGTGCTGGCCGATACGGACGTGCGGGACCTCGTGGACGTCGTCCCAGACCTCGGTGGAGACCGGGTTGCCGGAGAGGGCGGACCAGGTGGCGGCGCCGACGAAGTGCAGGGCGGAGGCGGTGGGGACGACGCGCACGTCGTGGCCGGACTCCGTCAGTCTGCGCAGCAGCTCACAGGCCTTGTACGCGGCGATGCCACCGCTGACCCCCAGAACGACCTTCGGCTTGTCCACCGTCTCTCCCCGGACCTCGAAACGAACGCCGCGGGCTCCCGCGTGCGAGTCCATGCTGCATCATCGCGGCGGGACGGCGTCCGCGCCCCCGGGCGGATGCACCCCGAGCAGAGGCACCCGGAGCAGACCACAGGCCCGGCAGTCGCACTGCCGGGCCTGTGGGAAGAACTGCGAGCCGAGAAGACTACTGCGCGGGGCCCTCGATGGCCTCGGACGTCAGGAGTCCCGCGTTGATCTCGCGGAGGGCGATCGAGAGCGGCTTCTCGTGGACGTGGGTGTCGACGAGCGGACCGACGTACTCGAGGAGGCCCTCGCCGAGCTGCGAGTAGTACGCGTTGATCTGGCGCGCCCGCTTGGCCGCGTAGATCACGAGGCTGTACTTCGAGTCGGTGGCCTCGAGGAGCTCGTCGATCGGCGGGTTGATGATGCCCTCGGGCGCGGAGATGGAAGAGGACACGCTCTACCTTCCGATGGGTGGGAAAAGATCGGCCGTGATCACATCACGCGTGATCACACAACATCCATCAAGGCTAGCAGCTCGCCCGCCACGTCCTCGACGGAGGTGTTGACCAGGGTCACGTCGAACTCCGGCTCGGCCGCGAGTTCGATCTTCGCCGCCTCCAGACGGCGTGCGATCACCTCGGGCGGCTCGGTGCCGCGTCCGGTGAGCCTGCGCACCAGCTCCTCCCAGGAGGGCGGAGCCAGGAACACCAGCTGGGCCTCGGGCATGGACTCGCGGACCTGCCGCGCGCCCTGGAGGTCGATCTCCAGGAGGACGGGCTCACCCGCCTCCAGTCGCTCCAGCACGGCGGCCCGCGGGGTGCCGTAGCGGTTGCCGGCGAACTCGGCCCACTCCAGCAGCTCGCCGTTGGCGATCAGCTTGTCCATCTCGTCGTCGGTGACGAAGAAGTAGTGGACTCCGTGCTGCTCGCCGGGGCGGGGCTTGCGGGTCGTCGCCGACACCGAGAGCCAGACCTCGGGGTGTTCCTTGCGCATATGGGCGACGACCGTGCTCTTGCCGACCCCGGAGGGGCCGGAGAGCACGGTCAGCCGCGGACGTTCACTCATGCAGCGATTATTCCAGTTGTGCCGCAGTGCCCGGGACGGTCCGCCCGGAGCACCTCGGACTCACTTGGCGGTGTCGCCGAACTCACGCTCCAGAGAGGCGATCTGGTTGGACCCGAGGCCGCGCACACGACGGCTCTCGGAGATGCCGAGTCGCTCCATGATCTGCTTGGCGCGGACCTTGCCCACGCCCGGCAGGGACTCGAGCAGGGCGGAGACCTTCATCTTGCCGATGACGTCGTTTTCCTGGCCCTGCTTGATGACCTCGTGAAGGGAGGCGCCGGAGTGCTTCAGTCGATTCTTGACCTCGGCCCGCTCCCGGCGAGCCGCGGCGGCCTTTTCGAGCGCGGCTGCGCGCTGTTCGGGGGTAAGGGGCGGAAGAGCCACGCCTACGTCACCTCGGATGTCGAACTGTCGGATACGGACCGGTGAGGAACCTAGTCGCCCCACACCTGGGGAGCCACGAGCAACACGCTTGCCCGTTCACTCTCCGTCGGAGACTAGCGGTCAAGTCCGCGAGAGTCAGCGAGAACAGAGGAAAAGTCCTGGTCAGCCTCCGTCAGGACGGATATTTAGGACATAATGCCCCTGATTTGAGGATGTATCCAGGCTCAAATCGTCCTGCGGCCGCCCGCCGGAGTCCCCGGTCGGGCGCCCGACGGCGTTCAGGCGGCCGTCACCGCGGTTCTGACCTCGTCCGCGAACCGCTCCGCGACGTCACGCAGAGCGACCACGTCGGGACCGTGGCGCAACACTCCGCGGCTCACGTTCGGCACGACGTTGCGGACGGCGGCGCCGAAGACGCGGGGCAGGTCCGCGGGCGTCGCGCCCTGGGCCCCGATGCCGGGCGCGAGGAGCGGCCCGTTGATGTCGAGGTCGTACGTCGACAGATCGCCCAGGGTGGCCCCGACGACCGCCCCGAAGGAGCCCAGCGGCTCCTCCCCCGCGTTCTCGGCCGCCAGGTGGCCCAGCATCGTGGCGCCCACGCTCCGCCCGTCGGCGCGCACCGCGTGCTGCACCTCACCGCCCTCCGGGTTGGAGGTCAGCGCCAGCACGAACAGCCCGGCGCCGCTCTCCCGTGCCAGCACGACGGCGGGGCTGAGCGAGCCGTAGCCGAGGTACGGCGAGACGGTGAGGGCGTCGGAGAACAGCGGGGCGTCCTTGTGCAGGAACGACTCGGCGTACGCGGCCATGGTCGACCCGATGTCGCCGCGCTTGGCGTCCATCACGACCAGGGCGCCGGCCGCCCGCGCCTCCGCGACGGACTTCTCCAGGACGGCGACACCGCGCGAGCCGAACCGCTCGAAGAAGGCGCTCTGCGGCTTCAGGACGGCGACCCGGTCGGCCATCGCCTCGACGACCGTCCTGCTGAACCGCTCCAGCCCGGCGACGTCGTCGTTCAGCCCCCACTCGGCGAGCAGGGACGCGTGCGGGTCGATGCCGACGCAGAGCGGGCCGCGCTCGTCCATGGCCCGGCGCAGACGCGCGCCGAAGGGTTCCAGGGTCATGCCGTGCTCCTCACGTCGGCGCCGACCGCGTCGGCCAGGGTGGCGTACGGGCTCTGGCGCAGCCGTGCCGCGAGCCCCTTGTGGATCGCGCGGCCCCAGAAGGGCCCCTCGTAGATGAAGGCGCTGTAGCCCTGGACGAGCGTGGCGCCCGCGAGGATGCGCTGCCAGGCGTCCTCGGCGTTCTCCACGCCTCCGACGCCCACCAGGGTGATGCGGTCGCCCACGCGCGCGTACAGGCGGCGCAGCACCTCGAGGGAGCGCGCCTTCAGCGGCGCGCCGGACAGTCCGCCGGTCTCCTTGACCAGGGAGGGGGCGGACGTCAGGCCGAGCCCGTCGCGCGCGATGGTGGTGTTCGTGGCGATGATCCCGTCCAGGCCGAGTTCCACGGCCAGGTCGGCGACCGCGTCGACGTCCTCGTCGGCCAGGTCCGGGGCGATCTTCACCAGCAGCGGCACCCGGCGGTCGGTCACCGTGCGGTCGGCGGCCTCGCGCACGGCGCTGAGCAGGGGGCCCAGCGCCTCGGTGGCCTGCAGGTTGCGCAGGCCGGGCGTGTTCGGCGAGGAGACGTTCACGACGAGGTAGTCGGCGTACGGTGCGAGACGTTCGGTCGACTTCACGTAGTCGAGGACGGCCTCGGCCTCCGGGACGACCTTGGTCTTGCCGATGTTGACGCCCACGACCGTCCTGAACACGGGCTCGCGGGAGGCCAGGCGGGCGGCGACGGCCAGCGAGCCCTCGTTGTTGAAGCCCATGCGGTTGATCAGCGCCCGGTCGGGCACGAGCCGGAACAGCCGCTTCTTCGGGTTGCCGGGCTGCGGCTCCCCGGTGACGGTGCCGATCTCGACGTGGTCGAAGCCCAGCATCGCCATGCCGTCGACGGCGACGGCGTTCTTGTCGAAGCCGGCGGCGAGCCCGAAGGGGCCGTGCATGCGCAGCCCGAAGGCCTCGGTGCGCAGTTCCCTGTAGCGGGGGGCGAGGGCGGCCGCGACGAAGGTGCGCAGCACGGGGATGCGGACGGCGAGGCGGATCCAGCGGAAGGCGAGGTGGTGGGCCTGCTCGGGGTCCATGCGCTGGAACACCAGGCGGAAGAAGAGCTTGTACATCTCAGACGTGTCCTCATACGGAGGGGGACACCGTTTCCGGTGTCCCCCTCGTCGGCTGCTAGTCGCGGGCCGCGGTCAGGTGTTCCGCGTGTTCCTGGAGCGAACGGACGCCCACGTCACCGTGGTGGAGGGCGTCGATGCCCTGGACGGCGGCGGCGAGCGCCTGGACCGTCGTCAGGCACGGCACGGAGCGCGCCACGGCGGCCGTACGGATGTCGTAGCCGTCGAGGCGGCCGCCGGTGCCGTACGGGGTGTTGACGATGAGGTCGACCTCGCCGTCGTGGATGAGCTGGACGATGGTCTTCTCGCCGTTGGGACCGGTGCCCTCGGACTGCTTGCGCACGACCGTGGCGTTGATGCCGTTGCGCTTGAGGACCTCGGCGGTGCCGGAGGTGGCGAGCAGCTCGAAGCCGTGGGCGACCAGCTCGCGCGCCGGGAAGATCATCGAGCGCTTGTCGCGGTTGGCGACCGAGATGAACGCGCGGCCCTTGGTCGGCAGCGGGCCGTAGGCTCCCGCCTGCGACTTGGCGTACGCCGTGCCGAAGACGGAGTCGATGCCCATGACCTCGCCGGTGGAGCGCATCTCCGGGCCGAGGACGGTGTCGACGCCGCGGCCGGAGGTGTCCCGGAAGCGGGTCCACGGCATCACGGCCTCCTTGACGGAGATCGGCGCGTCCAGCGGCAGCTCGCCGCCGTCGCCGGTCGCCGGGAGGAGCCCCTCGGCGCGCAGTTCGGCGATGGTGGCGCCCAGGGAGATCCGGGCGGCGGCCTTCGCCAGCGGCACCGCGGTCGCCTTCGAGGTGAAGGGCACCGTGCGGGACGCGCGCGGGTTGGCCTCGAGGACGTAGAGGATGTCGCCGGCCATCGCGAACTGGATGTTGATCAGGCCGCGTACGCCGACGCCCTTGGCGATGGCCTCCGTGGAGGCGCGCAGGCGCTTGATGTCGAAGCCGCCGAGGGTGATCGGGGGCAGGGCGCACGCCGAGTCGCCGGAGTGGATGCCGGCCTCCTCGATGTGCTCCATGACACCGCCGAGGTACAGCTCCTCGCCGTCGTACAGGGCGTCGACGTCGATCTCGATGGCGTCGTCGAGGAAGCGGTCGACCAGGACCGGCCGGGTGGGGCTGATCTCGGTCGACTCGGCGATGTAGGAGGACAGCCGGGCCTCGTCGTAGACGATCTCCATGCCGCGTCCGCCCAGGACGTACGACGGCCGCACCAGGACCGGGTAGCCGATCTCGTCCGCGATGGACTTCGCCTCGGCGAAGGTGGTGGCCGTGCCGTGCTTCGGGGCCGGCAGACCCGCCTCCGCGAGCACGCGCCCGAAGGCGCCCCGGTCCTCGGCCGCGTGGATGGCCTCGGGCGAGGTGCCGACGATCGGCACGCCGTTGTCCTTGAGCGCCTGCGCCAGGCCCAGCGGGGTCTGGCCGCCGAGCTGGACGACGACGCCGGCGATCGGGCCGGCCTGCGCCTCCGCGTGGACGATCTCCAGCACGTCCTCGAGCGTGAGCGGCTCGAAGTACAGGCGGTCGGAGGTGTCGTAGTCGGTGGAGACGGTCTCCGGGTTGCAGTTGACCATCACGGTCTCGTACCCGGCGTCGGACAGCGCGAAGGAGGCGTGGACGCAGGAGTAGTCGAACTCGATGCCCTGGCCGATGCGGTTCGGGCCGGAGCCCAGGATGATGACGGCCGGCTTCTCGCGCGGGGCGACCTCGCTCTCCTCGTCGTACGACGAGTAGAAGTAGGGCGTTCTGGCGGCGAACTCCGCGGCGCAGGTGTCGACCGTCTTGTAGACCGGGCGGACGCCCAGCGCGTGCCGCACCTCGCGCACGACGTCCTCGCGCAGGCCCCGGATCTCGGCGATCTGCTGGTCGGAGAAGCCGTGCCGCTTGGCCTCGGCGAGCAGATCGGGCGTGAGCTCGGGGGCGGCGGCCAGTTCGTCGGCGATCTCCTTGATCAGGAAGAGCTGGTCGACGAACCAGGGGTCGATCTTCGTGTACTCGAAGACCTCCTCGGGCGTGGCACCCGCGCGGATGGCCCGCATGACGGTGTTGATCCGGCCGTCGGTGGGGCGGACGGCCTCCTCCAGCAGGGTCTCCTTGTCGCCGGGCTCGCCGACGAAGGTGAACTGGCTGCCCTTCTTCTCCAGCGAGCGCAGCGCCTTCTGGAACGCCTCGGTGAAGTTGCGGCCGATGGCCATGGCCTCGCCGACCGACTTCATGGTCGTCGTCAGCGTGGAGTCGGCGCTCGGGAACTTCTCGAAGGCGAAGCGCGGGGCCTTCACGACCACGTAGTCGAGCGTCGGCTCGAAGGAGGCCGGGGTCTCCTGGGTGATGTCGTTCGGGATCTCGTCGAGGGTGTAGCCGACGGCGAGCTTGGCCGCGATCTTGGCGATCGGGAAGCCGGTCGCCTTGGAGGCCAGCGCCGAGGAGCGCGACACGCGCGGGTTCATCTCGATGACGATGACCCGGCCGTCGACGGGGTTCACCGCGAACTGGATGTTGCAGCCGCCGGTGTCGACGCCGACCTCGCGGATGACGGCGATGCCGATGTCCCGCAGGATCTGGTACTCGCGGTCGGTCAGCGTCATCGCCGGCGCGACGGTGATCGAGTCACCGGTGTGCACGCCCATCGGGTCGAAGTTCTCGATGGAGCAGACGACCACGACGTTGTCGTGCTTGTCGCGCATCAGCTCCAGCTCGTACTCCTTCCAGCCGAGGATGGACTCCTCCAGGAGCACCTCGGTGGTCGGCGAGAGGGTGAGGCCCTGGCCGGCGATGCGGCGCAGCTCCTCCTCGTCGTGGGCGAACCCGGAGCCGGCGCCGCCCATGGTGAAGGAGGGGCGGACGACGACGGGGTAGCCGCCGAGCTCCTCGACGCCGGCCAGGACGTCGTCCATGGAGTGGCAGATGACCGAGCGGGCGGACTCGCCGTGCCCGATCTTGGCCTTGACCGCCTCGACGACCAGCTTGAACTGGTCGCGGTCCTCGCCCTTGTGGATGGCCTCCACCTTGGCGCCGATCAGCTCGACGCCGTACTTCTCCAGGACGCCGTTCTCGTGCAGCGAGATGGCGGTGTTGAGGGCCGTCTGGCCGCCCAGGGTGGGCAGCAGGGCGTCGGGACGCTCCTTGGCGATGATCTTCTCGACGAACTCCGGGGTGATCGGCTCGACGTAGGTGGCGTCGGCGATCTCCGGATCGGTCATGATCGTCGCGGGGTTGGAGTTCACGAGGATGACCCGCAGGCCCTCGGACTTCAGGACCCGGCACGCCTGGGTGCCGGAGTAGTCGAACTCGGCGGCCTGGCCGATGACGATCGGGCCGGAGCCGATGACCAGGACGGACTGGATATCGGTGCGCTTAGGCACGCTGGCCCTCCATCAGGGAAACGAAGCGGTCGAACAGGTAGGCGGCGTCGTGCGGGCCGGCTGCCGCTTCGGGGTGGTACTGGACGGAGAAGGCCGGCTGGTCGAGCAGCTGCAGCCCCTCCACGACGTTGTCGTTGAGGCAGACGTGGGAGACCTCGGCGCGGCCGAACTTGGTCTCGCTGACCTTGTCGAGGGGCGCGTCCACGGCGAAGCCGTGGTTGTGCGCGGTGACCTCGACCTTGCCGGTCGTACGGTCCTGGACCGGCTGGTTGATGCCGCGGTGGCCGTACTTCAGCTTGTAGGTGCCGAAGCCGAGGGCGCGGCCCAGGATCTGGTTGCCGAAGCAGATGCCGAACAGGGGCGTCTTGCGCTCGAGCACCTCGCTCATCAGCGCGACCGGGCCGTCGGCGGTCGCCGGGTCGCCGGGGCCGTTGGAGAAGAACACGCCGTCGGGGTTGACGGCGTAGATCTCGTCCGCCGTGGCCGTGGCCGGCAGCACGTGCACCTCGATGCCGCGCTCGGCCATCCGGTGCGGGGTCATGCCCTTGATGCCGAGGTCGATCGCGGCGACGGTGAAGCGCTTCTCGCCGACCGCCGGGACGACGTAGGCCTCCTGGGTGGCGACCTCCTCGTAGAGGCTCGCGCCCTTCATGTGCGGCTGGGCCTGCACGCGCGCGAGGAGCTCCGGCTCGGGGGCGCTCGCCTCGCCGGAGAAGATGCCGGCGCGCATGGAGCCGCGCTCGCGCAGATGGCGGGTGAGGGCGCGGGTGTCGATGCCGGAGATGCCGACGATGCCCTGGGCGACCAGCTCGTCGTCGAGGGAGCGCTGGGCCCGCCAGTTGGAGGGCACGCGCGCGGGGTCGCGCACGACGTAGCCGGAGACCCAGATGCGCTTGGACTCGTCGTCCTCGTCGTTCCAGCCGGTGTTGCCGATCTGCGGAGCGGTGGCGACGACGATCTGGCGGTCGTACGAGGGGTCGGTCAGAGTCTCCTGGTAGCCCGTCATGCCGGTGGAGAACACCGCTTCGCCGAAGGTCTCCCCCACGGCCCCGTAGGCGCGGCCGCGGAAGGTCCGGCCGTCCTCCAGGACGAGTACGGCGGGAGCCGCTTTGTGCCTCTGCGAGGCGGTCCCCTGGATGGAGGTCGTCATCGTTCGGCGCCTTCCCTGGTGGTTGTTTCGATCATGGAGTTAATGACGTCGACCCACTCGGTGTGCTCGGCCGCGTGGTCCGAGCGGAAGCCGGAGTCGATCAGCTTGTCGCCGTGTGCCCAGGTCACCACGAGCAGTCCGCCCTCGGTGAGGACCTTGCCCGCGATGCCCTTGCCGAGCACGGCCTCGCGCAGCGCACCGGCCGGGATGAAGAAGTCGGTCGCACCGGGGCGTACGACCTCCAGTCCCGCGTCCGTGAGGGTGAGCTCGACCCGGCTACGGGTGCCCAGGCCGTGGGCCACGATGCGGTCGAGCCACTGCCCGGCGGTGGTGGAGCCGTGGTAGCGACCGCTCATGCTCAGTCTCGCCGGGCCCGGGTCGTCCGGCGCGGTGGGCAGCTCGGGCAGGTCGCTCTGGAGCGTGCCGCGCCACTTCCAGCCCTCGCGCATCAGCCAGTAGACGAGCGCGACGAACAGGGCGAGGCCGACGACCCAGCCGATCCGGGCGGCCCAGTCGGTCACTTCGGCCGATTCCTTCTCGGCCGCGAGCAGGATTACAGGTGTCACGTGAGCTTCCCGTCGACGAGCGTGGCCTTGCCCCGGAGCCACGTGTGCGTGACACGGCCCGGCAGCTCACGCCCCTCGTACGGGGTGTTGCGGCTGCGCGAGGCGAAGCCCGCGGGGTCCACCGACCCACGGTATGCCGTGTCGACCAGCGTGAGGTTGGCGGGCTCACCTGCCGAGACGGGACGCCCGTGGCCCCTGGCCTGCCCGATCCGCGCGGGCGTGGAGGACATGCGGTCGGCGACACCGGCCCAGTCGAGGAGCCCGGTCTCCACCATGGTCTCCTGGACCACCGACAACGCGGTCTCCAGGCCGACCATGCCCATGGCGGCCGCGGCCCACTCGCAGTCCTTGTCCTCGTGCGGGTGCGGGGCGTGGTCGGTGGCGACGATGTCGATCGTGCCGTCGGCGAGCGCCTCCCGCAGGGCGAGCACGTCACGCTCGGTGCGCAGCGGCGGGTTGACCTTGTAGACCGGGTTGTAGGTGCGCACCAGCTCGTCGGTGAGGAGGAGGTGGTGCGGGGTGACCTCGGCGGTGACCTGGATGCCGCGGGACTTCGCCCAGCGGACGATCTCGACCGAGCCCGCGGTCGACAGGTGGCAGATGTGGACGCGGGAGCCGACGTGCTCGGCGAGCAGGACGTCCCGGGCGATGATCGACTCCTCGGCCACCGCGGGCCAGCCGCCCAGCCCCAGCTCGGCGGAGACGACGCCCTCGTTCATCTGGGCGCCCTCGGTCAGCCGCGGCTCCTGCGCGTGCTGGGCGACGACCCCGCCGAAGGCCTTCACGTACTCCAGCGCCCGCCGCATGATCACGGCGTCGTCGACGCACTTGCCGTCGTCGGAGAAGACGGTGACACCGGCCGCCGACTCGTGCATGGCGCCCAGCTCGGCGAGCTTCCTGCCCTCCAGGCCGACGGTGACGGCGCCGATGGGCTGCACGTCGCAGTAGCCGTGCTCCCGCCCGAGCCGGTACACCTGCTCGACGACGCCGGCGGTGTCGGCGACGGGGAAGGTGTTGGCCATCGCGAACACGGCCGTGTACCCGCCGCTCGCCGCGGCCCGGGTGCCGGTCAGGACGGTCTCGGAGTCCTCGCGGCCGGGCTCGCGCAGGTGGGTGTGCAGGTCGACCAGGCCCGGCAGCAGCACCTTGCCGTCGGCCTCGACGACCTCGGCGCCCTCGGCGGACAGCCCGCTGCCGACGGCCTCGATGATCTCGCCGTCGATGAGGACGTCCTGCGGCTCGCCGCCGAGCACCTTCGCACCACGGATCAGGATCTTGCTCATGGTCGCTTACTTCTCCTCGGTGGAACCGGTGGTACGGGCGTGGCTGACGGCGGGTTCGTTCCCGCCCAGGAGCAGGTACAGGACGGCCATGCGGATGGAGACGCCGTTGGCGACCTGCTCGACGACGGTGCAGCGGTCGGAGTCGGCGACCTCGGCGGTGATCTCCATGCCGCGGACCATCGGGCCGGGGTGCATCACGATGGCGTGCTCGGGCATCCGGGCCATCCGGTCCCCGTCGAGGCCGTAGCGGCGCGAGTACTCGCGCTCGGTGGGGAAGAAGGCGGCGTTCATCCGCTCGCGCTGGACGCGCAGCATCATGACCGCGTCGGATTTCGGCAGCGTGGTGTCGAGGTCGTACGACACCTCGCAGGGCCAGGTCTCGACGCCGACCGGCACCAGGGTGGGCGGGGCGACGAGGGTCACCTCGGCGCCGAGGGTGTGCAGCAGGTCGACGTTGGAGCGGGCGACCCGGCTGTGCAGGACGTCGCCGACGATGGTGATGTGCTTGCCGGACAGGTCCTGGCCGATCCCCGCGTCCCGGCCGACGAGCCGGCGGCGCATGGTGAAGGCGTCGAGCAGGGCCTGGGTGGGGTGCTGGTGGGTGCCGTCACCGGCGTTGATGACGGCGGCGTCGATCCAGCCGGAGTTGGCCAGGCGGTAGGGGGCTCCTGAGGCGCCGTGCCGGATGACGACGGCGTCGACGCCCATGGCCTCCAGCGTCTGGGCGGTGTCCTTGAGGGACTCGCCCTTGGAGACGCTGGAACCCTTGGCGGAGAAGTTGATGACGTCCGCGGACAGGCGCTTCTCGGCGGCCTCGAAGGAGATCCGGGTGCGGGTGGAGTCCTCGAAGAAGAGGTTGACGATGGTGCGGCCGCGCAGGGTCGGCAGCTTCTTGATGGGCCGGTCGGCGACCCGGGCCATCTCCTCGGCGGTGTCGAGGATGTGGACGGCGTCGTCGCGGGTGAGGTCGGCGGCCGAGATGAGATGACGCTGCATCTGTCAGGCTCCGTAAGACATTCGGGAGTTTTCGGGCATGCGGGCGCATGGGAGCGCGCACGCGGGGGCGTACGCCGGACTGCTACTGCTGCGCGCCCGGGGTGGTCTGCTTCACACCGAGCAGCACGGTGTCGCGACCGTCCTCCTCGGCGAGCTGGACCTTGACCGTCTCCCGCAGCGACGTGGGGAGGTTCTTGCCGACGTAGTCGGCTCGGATGGGCAGTTCACGGTGCCCGCGGTCGACCAGGACCGCGAGCTGCACGGCGCGCGGGCGCCCGATGTCGTTCAGGGCGTCGAGGGCGGCGCGGATGGTGCGGCCGGAGAAGAGCACGTCGTCGACGAGGACGACGAGCCTGCCGTCGAGGCCGTCACCGGGGATCTCGGTGCGGGCCAGCGCACGCGGCGGGTGCATGCGGAGGTCGTCGCGGTACATGGTGATGTCGAGGGAGCCGACCGGGATCGTGCGGTCGGTGATCTGCTCGAGCTTGGCGGCGAGCCGCCGGGCGAGGAAGACGCCACGGGTCGGGATGCCGAGGAGCACCACGTCGTCGGCGCCCTTGGCGCGTTCGACGATCTCGTGGGCGATGCGGGTCAGTACCCGCGCGATGTCGGGGCCTTCGAGAACGGGCCGCGCATCGGACTGCTGCGGCTCGCGCCGCGTGTCCTGCTTGTCCATACGAAACGGACCTCCTTCTCCGCCTCACGGGACGGACCTTAAAGGACGTCGGAATTGCGCCATCCACGGTAGCAGGCCGGGGTCACACCCCCGATCACCCCCTTGGCCTAATCAGCCACCGATACCACGGAAGAGTCGGTGTGGACCATTCGGCTTGACGCAGAAGAATCACGCTGCGTAACCTCACAGTGAGTTACCAACCGCGCGGCATGGAAGCCAATCCGGCCGCGTCGACCCAGTGCCGGGGAGCTATATGTCCAGCGAATACGCCAAACAGCTCGGGGCCAAGCTCCGGGCGATCCGCACCCAGCAGGGCCTTTCCCTCCACGGTGTCGAGGAGAAGTCCCAGGGACGCTGGAAGGCGGTCGTGGTCGGTTCCTACGAGCGCGGCGACCGCGCCGTGACCGTGCAGCGCCTTGCGGAGCTGGCCGATTTCTACGGCGTCCCCGTCCAGGAACTGCTCCCGGGCACCACCCCGGGCGGCGCCGCCGAGCCCCCGCCGAAGCTCGTCCTGGACCTTGAGCGGCTGGCCCACGTGCCGGTCGAGAAGGCGGGCCCCCTGCAGCGGTACGCCGCGACGATCCAGTCGCAGCGCGGTGACTACAACGGCAAGGTGCTCTCGATCCGCCAGGACGACCTGCGCACGCTCGCCGTCATCTACGACCAGTCCCCCTCGGTCCTCACCGAGCAGCTGATCAGCTGGGGCGTGCTGGACGCGGACGCGCGTCGCGCGGTCTCCCACGAGGAGAGCTGAGCGCCGTAGCGTCTCAGCAGAAACGTGCCGCCGGGGTGGCCGGAACCAGACGGTTCCGGCCACCCCGGCTTTTTGCCGCGCACGCTTTCCGCGCTCGCCTTCCCCGCACATGCCGGAGGGCCCACAGCGTGTGCTGTGGGCCCTCCGGCGCCGTGCGCGCCCCGCGAGGGGCGCGGGGAACCGCGTGACGAGCCGCGATCGGCCCGCAGGCCATGTACGGCCCGCAGTTCCCCGGCTCTCCCGGCGGAGCCGGTCGCGTCTCCCGGCGGAGCTAGTCGCGGCGCAGCGAAGGCTTGAGCTCCTTCAGCCGGCCGAGCAGACCGTTGACGAACGAGGGCGACTCGTCCGTGGAGAACTCCTTCGCCAGCTGCACCATCTCGTCGAGGACGACGGCGTCCGGGGTCTCGTCGACCCAGATCAGCTCGTAGGAGCCGAGCCGCAGGATGTTGCGGTCGACGACCGGCATCCGGTCGAGCGTCCAGCCGACCGCGTACTGGGCGATCAGCTCGTCGATGCGCTTCGCGTGCTTCGCGTAGCCCTCGACCAGCTGCATCGTGTACTCGCTCACCGGCGGCTGCCGGGTGTCGTCCCGGGACAGCCGGATCCAGTCCGCGAGGACCGTCAGGACGTCGGCGCCGCGCTGGTCGCCCTCGAAGAGGATCTGGAAGGCGCGCTTGCGGGCCGTGTTGCGGGCGGCCACGGTTAGCTGTTCACCCGGCCGAGGTAGTCGCTCGTGCGGGTGTCGACCTTGATCTTCTCACCGGTGGTGATGAAGAGCGGGACCTGGATCTGGTGACCGGTCTCCAGGGTGGCGGGCTTGGTGCCACCGGTGGAGCGGTCGCCCTGGACGCCCGGCTCGGTCTCGGCGATGGTCAGCTCGACGGCGGCGGGCAGCTCGACGAAGAGCACCTCGCCCTCGTGCTGCGCGACGGTGGCGGTGAAGCCCTCGACGAGGAAGTTGGCGGCGTCGCCGACGGCCTTCCGGTCGATGTGCAGCTGGTCGTAGGTCTCCATGTCCATGAAGACGAAGTACTCGCCGTCCATGTACGAGAACTGCATGTCGCGCTTGTCGACAGTGGCCGTCTCGACCTTGACGCCGGCGTTGAAGGTCTTGTCGACGACCTTGCCGGAGAGCACGTTCTTGAGCTTGGTGCGCACGAAGGCGGGGCCCTTGCCGGGCTTGACGTGCTGGAACTCGACGACGGACCAGAGCTGGCCGCCTTCGAGCTTGAGCACCATGCCGTTCTTGAGGTCGTTCGTGGAAGCCACGGTTGCGGAATCTCCTGGACTGACGTGGACGACCCCGGGGGCACGCACCTGCCTATAGTGCGAGCAGCTCCTTGGTCGTGATGGTGAGTAGCTCGGGTCCGCCGTCCGCCTCGGGGCGTACGACGAGCGTGTCATCGATCCGGACACCGCCCCGGCCCGGGAGGTGGACCCCCGGTTCGACGGTGACCGGCACGCAAGCGTCCAGTTTACCCATGGCCGCGGGAGCCAACTGCGGGTCCTCGTCGATTTCGAGCCCGACGCCGTGCCCGGTCATCGCCGGCAGACCCTCCGTGTACCCCGCGGAGTACAGCACCTGGCGTGCGGCACGGTCCACGTCACGGTAGGCGGCCCCGGGTGCCAGGCTCTCGCGGCCGGCCCGCTGGGCGGCGAAGACGAGGTCGTACAGCTCGACCTGCCAGTCCGCCGGCGACGTGCCGATGACGAAGGTGCGGCCGATCTCGCAGCGGTAGCCCCGGTAGGTCGCACCCAGGCAGACGGAGAGGAAGTCGCCCTCCTCCACGCGCCGGTCGGTGGGCCGGTGGCCGCGCCGGCCGGAGTGGGGGCCGGTGCCCACGGCGGTGGGGAACGCGGGGCCGTCGGCGCCGTGGTCGACCAGCCGACGCTCCAGTTCGAGGGCGAGATGGCGCTCGGTGCGGCCGACGAGGATGGATTCGAGCAGTTCCCCCAGGGCCTGGTCGGCGATCTCGGCGCCGATGCGCAGGCAGGAGATCTCCTCCTCGTCCTTGACGATCCTCAGCTGTTCGACCGCGCCGCCGAGGTCGGCCAGGCGCACCCGCGGTGCGACCGAGCGGAGGGCACGGTGGCGGGCCACCGTGAGGTGATGTTCCTCCACCGCGAGGGAGTCGGCGTCCTCGGCCGCGAGGATGCCCGTGGCGGCCACGGCGGGGTCGCCTCCGGTGCGGGGAAGGACGTGCACCTTCAGCGCTTCGTCGGGCCGGCCCTCGGTGGGGCGCTCGTCGGGCGGGCCCGTGCAGACGAGGAGGTCCTCGTCCTTGCCCAGCAGGAGGACGGCGCCCAGGGGCGCCGCGCCCGCCAGGTATCTGACGTTGGCGGGGCGGGAGATCAGCGCTGCCGCGTTGCCCGACGCGTTGCAGCGTTCCCGTAGGCGGGTTCGGCGGGACGCGTACACCTCTGACATGAGTCGAGCGTAGGAGCCATGACCGGTTTGCGCCGGTTGGGAGGGGCCGAGTGGGTTGATTAGCCGGGTGCGGGCCAGTGGCGAGAGGCCAGGTGGGCTGGTCCACCGGGTGCGGGCCGGTGGCGAGAGGCCAGGTGGGCTGGTCCGCCGGGTGCGGGCCGGTGGGGACCGGCCTGCCAGGGGCACGCGGTACCCCCCGTGCGGCTGCGGCGCGCGGGCGCGCACCCGGCATCAGGTGCCGGGCCGGCCCCCTACCACTTCGGAGGACTCGCGATCGCCCTCGCCAGGACCTCGTCCAGGGCCCTGGCCGTCGCGGGGACGTCGAGCTGGGAGTTGTCGATGATCGGCAGGCCGGAGCCGTACCACCCGGCCATGCGGCCGTGGATGCGGGCGACCTCCTCGTCGGTGAGGCGGCGGTTGCCGGAGCGCTCGGCGTTGCGTTCCAGGACGACCTCGAGGCCGGGGAGGAGGACGACCGGGAGCAGCCCGGGGCCCACGTGGCGTTTCCAGCCGCCGAGGCCGACGGCCGGGCGGTCGGGGAAGATCGCGTCGTCCAGGATGCACGAGATGCCGTTGGCCAGGAAATTGCGGGCGGCGAAGCCGCAGGTGCGGCGGGCCAGACGGTACTGGGCCTCGGAGTTGTCGTTCCACCCCCGCTGCGGGTCGGCGAAGCCGGAGCGGACCCATTCGCGCACGTCGTCCAGGCTGATGTGGGCGGTCGGCACCCGGCGGTGGTCGGCCCAGAACTTGGCGACGCTGGTCTTCCCGGCGCCCGCGGGGCCGATCAGCAGCACCGCGAGGGTGGTGGCCGCCGGGTCGGGGGCGCTCGCGGCGGGGGACGCGCTGGGCACGGCGACGGGGCCGCCGGGGGGCAGCGGGACGTGGCCGGTGGTGTCGGTGCCCGGCGGGACGGAGGCGTGCTGCGGTGTCGGGGGGTGCGGCACGGGCGGGACCGGTGGCCGGGGCATGGGCGGGACCGGGCCGGAGGGGGGTGCTCCGGTGAAGCCCGGCGCTGGGTGCGGCGGGGGCCCGGGGGCCGGCTGCGGGGGGTTGCCGCGCGGGTGGTGCGGTCCCGGGTGTTGTGCGGCCGGTGACCAGCCGACGGCCGGTCCGTGCCCCGGCTGGTGGGGCGGCGGCAGCGGAGAACCCACTGCGTGCTGCATCCGGTGCCACTCCGTCTCGTTCTTCTGGGCTGGGTCGCCCCCGGCACGCCCCTTCGGCTCGCTCGCCGCAGGCGCTTGACGCTGGCAGCGGGAAGGCGGACCGCCCGCTCGCCACTGAACGGTACCGCCCCCGGCCGTCGATGGGTGAACGGCCGGGGGCGGTGCGAAGTGCCCGTTGTGGAAAGCGAATCGGGCGGAAGGGAAGCCCGCGGACTTACTCCCCCACTTCGCCGTACGCGGCGAGCAGGACCGCCGGGTCGGGGCCTTCCAGGACGGTGGGCTTGGCCAGGCCGTCCAGGACGATGAAGCGCAGCAGGTCGCCGCGGGACTTCTTGTCGACCTTCATGGTCTCCAGCAGTTTGGGCCACTGGTCGTAGCGGTAGTGCAGCGGGAGGCCCACCGCCTGGAGGATGGTGCGGTGGCGGTCGGCCGTGGCGTCGTCCAGCCGGCCGGCGAGTCGGCCGAGCTCGGCGGCGAAATGCATGCCGACCGCGACGGCGGCGCCGTGGCGCCACTTGTACCGCTCGTTCTTCTCGATCGCGTGGGCCAGGGTGTGGCCGTAGTTGAGGATCTCCCTGAGGCCCGACTCCTTCAGGTCGGAGGAGACGACGTCCGCCTTGACCTGGACGGAGCGCTCGATCAGCTCGGCGGTGTGCGGGCCGGCCGGTGTGCGGGCGGCCTCGGGGTCGGCCTCGATGAGGTCGAGGATCACCGGGTCGGCGATGAAGCCGGCCTTGATGATCTCCGCGAGCCCGGAGACGTAGTCGTTGACCGGGAGCGAGTCCAGCGCGGCCAGGTCGCACAGCACGCCGGCCGGGGGGTGGAAGGCTCCGACGAGGTTCTTGCCCTCGGCGGTGTTGATGCCGGTCTTGCCGCCGACGGCCGCGTCCACCATGGCCAGTACCGTCGTCGGGATGGCGATCCAGCGCACTCCGCGCAGCCAGGTCGCGGCGACGAACCCGGCGAGGTCGGTGGTCGCGCCGCCGCCGACGCCCACCACGACGTCCGTGCGCGTGAACCCGGACTGGCCGAGCGCCTTCCAGCAGTAGGCGGCGACCTCGGCGGTCTTCGCCTCCTCCGCGTTCGGCACCTGGATGGCGACGGACTCGTAGCCTTGCTCGGCCAGGTCGGCGCGGAGCGCGTCGCCGGTCTCGGCGAGCGCCTCGGGGTGGATGACGGCGACCCGCCGGGCCCGGTCGCCGATCAGTCCGCCGAGCTCCCCCAGGAGCTGACGGCCGATCAGCACCTCGTAGGGGTCGGCACCCGCGCTGCCGCCGACCCGGATACGCGTCACTGCCTCACTCATGCTTCCTTCAACTCCAGGGCGTCCAGGGCGACTTCGGCGACTTCTTCGGGCGTACGGCCATCCGTGGCGACGACCGCCGTGGCGATCCCCTCGTACAGGTGCCGCCTGGCCTCCATGAGCTCGCGCCACTGCTTGCGCGGGTTGATCGCGAGCAGCGGGCGGGCCGCGTTCAGGCCGGTGCGCTTGACCGCCTCCTCGACGTCCATGGAGAGGTAGACCACCCGCGACCCGGCCAGCAGCGCGCGGGTGTCCTCGTCGAGGATCGCCCCGCCGCCGAGCGCCAGAACGCCGTCGTGCTCGCCGAGCGCCCGCCGCACGGCCTCCTTCTCGATCGCCCGGAAGGCGGGCTCGCCCTCGTCGACGAAGATCTCGGCGATCGTCCGGCCCTGCTCGGCCACGATGTCGTCGTCGGTGTCCCGGTAGCCGACGCCGAGCCGCGCGGCCAGCAGCTGCCCCACCGTGGACTTGCCCACGCCCATGGGGCCGACGAGCACCACGACGGGGTTCATCGGATGGCCAGGTTCTCGAGGTACGAGGTGACGTTGCGGCGGGTCTCGGCCACGCTGTCGCCGCCGAACTTCTCCGCCACCGCGTCCGCCAGGACGAGGGCCACCATGGCCTCGGCGACGATGCCGGCGGCCGGGACCGCGGAGACGTCGGAGCGCTGGTGGTGGGCCTGCGCGGCCTCGCCGGTGGTCACGTCGACGGTCTGCAGCGCCCGCGGCACGGTCGCGATCGGCTTCATGGCGGCGCGCACCCGCAGCAGCTCACCGGTGGACAGGCCGCCCTCGGTACCGCCCGCGCGGCCCGACACACGCCGGATGCCCTCGGGCGTGTTGACGATCTCGTCGTGCGCCTTGGAACCCGGCACGCGCGCCAGCTCGAAGCCGTCGCCGACCTCGACGCCCTTGATGGCCTGGATGCCCATCAGCGCACCGGCCAGGCGGGCGTCCAGCTTGCGGTCCCAGTGGACGTGCGAGCCGAGGCCGACGGGAACGCCGTACGCCAGCACCTCGACCACGCCACCGAGGGTGTCGCCGTCCTTGTGGGCCTGGTCGACCTCGGCGACCATCGCCTTCGACGCGTCCGCGTCCAGGCAGCGCAGCGGGTCGGCGTCCAGCTTCTCGACGTCGGCCGGGGTGGGGTACACACCCTGCGGGGCCTTCACGGAGCACAGCTCGACGACGTGGCTGACGATCTCGATGCCGGCCGTCTCCTTCAGGTACGACCGGGCGACGGCGCCGAGCGCGACACGGGCGGCCGTCTCGCGCGCGGAGGCGCGCTCCAGGATCGGGCGGGCCTCGTCGAAGCCGTACTTCTGCATGCCGGCCAGGTCGGCGTGGCCGGGGCGCGGCCGGGTCAGCGGCGCGTTGCGGGCGAGTCCGGCGAGCACTTCGGGGTCGATCGGGTCGGCCGCCATGACCTGCTCCCACTTCGGCCACTCGGTGTTGCCCACCATGATCGCGACCGGGGAGCCGAGGGTGAGGCCGTGCCGGACACCGCCGAGGAAGGTGACCTCGTCCCGCTCGAATTTCATTCGCGCACCGCGCCCATAGCCGAGCCGGCGCCTCGCCAGATGGTCCGCCACCATCTCCGTGGTGATCGGCACGCCGGCGGGAAGGCCCTCCAGCGTCGCCACGAGTGCGGGACCGTGGGACTCCCCCGCGGTCAGCCAGCGCAACCTGCTCAACGGTGCTCCTCAGTGCTCGCGCCTGGTACTGCCCTGCGCACGCGCGTCCTCGCGTACGGCAACGACGTGACCGGGTGCGCGACCCAGGCCCGCCACCTACGATCCTCCCACGTCCGCGACCCGGAACCGGCCGCCGGTCCACCAGGCGGACGGGGCTGGCGCGGTGGCCGGGGTCAGCGCGCGTCGCCCTGCCGCGACTGGGGGGCGTAGGCGCCGAGGAAGTCGGCGCCGCTGGGCCCGGCGGGCGCCTGGGGCTGCTCAGGCAGGCCGCCAGGGCTCCGCTGGTCCCGCTGCGGAGCGTAGGCGCCGAGGAAGTCGGCGCCGCTCGGCCGGCCCGGTGACGGGTTCTGCCCGCCGCGCCGTTGCTGCGGGGCGTACGCGCCGAGGTGGTCCGCGCCGCGCCCCTGCCCGGACTGCGCGGCCGCGGGCACGGCCGCACCGGCCCGCACGGCCCGCCGGTGGGCGATCCTGCGCTTCAGCTTCAGGATCCACGAGGCGAGGACGGCCAGCACGATCAGCGCGAGCACCGTGAGCTGCGCCCACTCGGGCAGGAACCACAGCACGGCCTCGAAGATCTCACCCTTGACCGACGCCAGCGACTCCCCGGCCGACACGTTGGGCATGTACCTGACTCCCCCCACACCATGCTCCGCCCCCTGCGGAACTCAGCGGATCCTAGCGGGAGGCGAGGGCGTGTTCGCCCGCTTTTCGCATGGCGTCGACGGGGGCCGGCGAGCGGCCGGTCATCTGCTCCACCTGGAACACCGCCTGGTGCACCAGCAGGTCCAGCCCGCTGACGACGGCGCCGCCGAACATGGACCAGCGGGCGGCCAGCTCGGTCGGCCACGGCTCGTACAGCACGTCGAAGAGGGTCGCGGGCCGCTCCGGCACCGCGGCGGCGAGGGCGTCCGTCGCTCCGGCGGGGGTGGTCGCGACGACCAGCGGGAAGCGCAGCGCCTCGGCCGCCTCCGCCCAGTCCGCCGTACGGACCTCGACGTCGAGGCGCTCGCCCCACTCCCGCATCTCGGCGGCCCGGGCAGCGCTGCGCACGTAGGCGACGACCTCGCCGGTGCAGACGCGGGCCAGGGCGGCCAGCGCGGAGGAGGCGGTGGCGCCGGCGCCGAGGATGGCCGCCGTGTCGACCTGCTCGACACCGTGCTCACGCAGCGCGGCCACCATGCCGGGAATGTCGGTGTTGTCGCCGACGCGTCGGCCGTCCTCGGTGAACACGAGCGTGTTGACCGCCTCGACGGAGGCCGCCGTCTCGCTGATCTCGTCGAGCAGCGGGATCACCGCCCGCTTGAGCGGCATGGTCAGCGACAGCCCCGCCCACTCGGGGCCGAGCCCCTCGACGAACCCGGGCAGGGCCGCCTCGTCGACGTCGAAGCGGTCGTACGTCCAGTCGGTGAGTTCCATCGCCCGGTACGCGGCGCGGTGCAGCACCGGCGAGAGGGAGTGGGCGATGGGGCTGCCGAGCACCGCCGCCCGGTGACGACGGACGTCACGCGTCCGGTTTGTGCCGCTCATTTCCTCAGTTACCGGCATTCTTGTTGAACTTGGCCTTGAGTTCCTCGAACTGCGCATAGGTCTTCGCGAATTCGGTCTTGTGCGCACCGTCGGTCGCGACGAAGTAGATCCAGCCGTCGCTCGTCGGATTCAGCGTCGCCGCGAGGGCGTTGGCGCCCGGGTTCCCGATCGGACCCGGCGGCAGACCCTTCTGGGTGTACGTGTTGTACGGGTCCTTGTTGCTGTTGATCTCGGACTCGCTGATGTGGATGTTGCTCTCGTTCTTCAGGTAGTTGAACGTCGAGTCGAACTGCAGCAACTGGTTGGTCTCGGTGTTCGTCGGCTTGAGACGGTTGTAGACGACCTCGGCCATCTTGCGGTAGTCGTCGTCCGTCTTGCCCTCGGCCTGGACGAGGCTGGCGACCGTGATGACCTGCAGCGGGTTCTCCAGGTCGAGCGACTCGGCCTTGGCCTGCAGGTCGTACTTGCCGTAGGCCTCGTTGGCCCGCTGCACCATCTCCTTGAGCACCGCGGCCGGCTTCATGCCCTTGGCCGCGGGATAGGTGCCGGGGTAGAGGAAGCCTTCCAGCGGGTCCTTGATGTCGCTGTCGCTGTTGGCCCAACTGGGCAGCCCGAGGCTCTTGAACTCCTTTTCGGCGACGCCCCGGGTGGTGCCGGAGGACAGGCCGAGTTTCGCGTCGATCGCCTGGTAGACCTTGATGTTGCGCTGGCCGGGCGTGACCATCACGTTGGCCTGGCTCTTCGGGTCCAGCATCATCTCGACGGCGCTCTTCGCGGACATCTCCTTCTTCAGGATGTACGCGCCCGCCTGGATCTTGGCGCCCTCGGGATTGCTGGTGAACGCGGACACGAAGGCGTCGACGCTCTTGACGACGCCCGCCTCCTTCAGCCTGCGGCCGATCTCCGCGCCGCCCGCGCCCTTGGGCACCTCGACGCTCACCGTCTGGCTGTTTCCCGCGCCCGCGAAGTCCGGGGCCGCGCCGTAACGATTCTGGTAGAACTGGTAGCCGAAGTAGCCGACGCCGCCGATACCGCCGCCGAACACGAGCACGACGACCAGGCAGGCGCATCCGTTGCGGCGCTTCTTGCCCTTGGGGTCCTTGGCGCCCTTGCCGCCCCGGCCCCGGCGGCTCTCCCGGCCCTCCGGCTCGTCGTCCTCGTCGTCGCCCCCGCCACCCGCGAAGAAGGCGTGTTCGCCCTGGTCGGGTCCCGGGTCCCAGTCGGGCCGCGGCTGCTCGGCCTCCGGTACGGCCTCGGGCTCCGGCTCGGGACGTCGACGGGCGGGCGGCTCGGGCGGTGGGTAGGCGTCCGGGGTGCCGTAGAAGTCCGGCTGCTCGGCCCCGTAGGCCGCTGCCTGCTGGCCGTACGGGTCACCGGGGTCGGCGGCGTACGGGACGTGCGCGTGGGTGCCGGTGCCGTCCCAGCCGCCCTCGTGGTACGTCTGCGGGTGACCCTGCTGCCCCGGGTGGCCCTGCTGTCCGGGATGGCCCTGCTGGCCGGGGTGACCTTGGTGGGCCTGGGCGTACTGCTGGTACTGCTGCGGGTCGTAGGGCTGCTGGTACTGCTGCGGGTCGTAGTGCTGGCCGTACTGCTGCGCCTGTCCGTTGCCCCAGTCGCCGTACTGCGCCTGCTGCGGCTGCTGCGGGTAGTGCTGTGGCTGGCCGCCGTGGGCAGGCTGATGGCCGACGTGGGCCTGCTGCCCTTCCCATCCGCCGTCCCCGTACAACGGGTCCTCCGGATGCCACGGTTCGGAGCCTGGACCCCGGCCATACTCAGTCATCGATCCCCTAGAGCCGCGAGGCGGCGGACGCGCGGCCTGTGGGCCCGGCTTCCGCTCCGCCTCTCTCTGTGCGGCGGCTGTTCGAACACCGCCGCATCGCGCGGAACGTTACCGTATCGCGATCAGATGACCACTTCGACGCCCTCGCCGGGTGCTGTGCCTGACACTCGTTCGGATTCCAGCGCCTGCTGGAGGATGATCACAGCGGCCGCCTGGTCGATGACGGAACGTCCCTTCCTGGCGTTCACGCCGGAGGCCCGCAGGCTCTGGCCGGCCGTCACGGTCGTCATCCGCTCGTCGACGAGCCGGACCGGGACCGGCGCGATGCCCCGGGCCAGCTCCTGGGCGAAACCGCGGACCTTGACGGCCGCCGGGCCCTCGCCCCCCTTCAGGGAGCGAGGGAGACCGACGACGACCTCGATCGGTTCGTACTCCTCGACCAGCTGCTTCAGCCGGCGATGGGCCGCGGGGAGGTCGCGCCCGGGGACGGTCTCCACCGGGGTGGCGAGGATGCCGTCGGGGTCGCACGAGGCGACCCCGATGCGGGCGTCCCCGACGTCGATCGCGAGGCGACGGCCGCGGCGCATCACTTGGCCGTTTCCGCCACGAGGCGCTCGACGGCGTCGACGGCCTCGCCGACGGCGGCCGGGTTCTGGCCACCGCCCTGGGCGACGTCCGGCTTGCCGCCACCGCCGCCGCCGAGGGTCTTGGCAGCCGTACGGACCAGCTCTCCGGCCTTGAGGCCGCGCTCGCGGGCGGCCTCGTTGGTGGCGATCACCGTGAGCGGCTTGCCGTTCGCCACGGTGAACAGGGCGACGACGGCGGCCCGGCCGCCCTGGATGCGGCCACGGACGTCGAGGACGAGCTTGCGCAGGTCGTCGGCGGTCGTGCCGTCCGGCACCTGACCGGTGACGAGAGCGATGCCGCGTACGTCCTTGGCGGACTCGGCGAGACCGGCGGCGGCCTGCAGCACCTTCTCGGCGCGGAACTTCTCGATCTCCTTCTCGGCGTCCTTCAGCTTGCCGAGCATGGCGGAGACCTTCTCCGGGAGCTCCTCCGGACGGCCCTTGATCAGCTCCTGGAGCTGGGCGACGACGGTGTGCTCGCGGGCGAGGAAGTTGTAGGCGTCCACACCGACGAGAGCCTCGATACGGCGCACGCCCGAGCCGATCGACGACTCGCCGAGCAGCTTGACCAGGCCCAGCTGGGAGGTCTTGTGCACGTGCGTGCCGCCGCACAGCTCCTTGGAGAAGTCGCCGATGGTCACCACACGGACCCGGTCGCCGTACTTCTCGCCGAACTCGGCGATGGCGCCCTGCTTCTTGGCCTCGTCGATGCCCATGACCTCGGCGTGCACGTCGAGGTCGCGGGCGAGCACCTCGTTGATCTTCTGCTCGACGTCGGTCATCACGGCCGTCGGGACGGCGGACGGCGAGCCGAAGTCGAAGCGGAAGCGGCCGGGCTGGTTCTCGGAACCGGCCTGGGCGGCCGTCGGGCCGAGCGCGTCACGCAGGGCCTGGTGGGTGAGGTGGGTGGCCGAGTGGGCGCGGGCGATGGCCGTGCGACGGCGGGCGTCGATCGAGGCGTGGGCCTTGGCGCCGACGGTGACCTCGCCGACCTGGACGACGCCCTTGTGCACGTAGACGCCGGGGACGGGCTTCTGGCAGTCGCGGATCTCGACGACGGCGCCGGTGTCGACCTTGATGCGACCGGTGTCGCCGATCTGGCCGCCGCCCTCGGCGTAGAAGGGGGTGCGGTCGAGGACGATCTCGACCTCGTCGCCCTCGCCGGCGGCCGGGGAGGAGACGCCGTCGACGAGGATGCCGACGATCGTGGACTCGCCCTGGGTGTCGGTGTAGCCGATGAAGTCGGTCGCGCCGGCCTTGTCGGCGATCTCGCGGTAGGCGCCGGCGCCGGCGTGGCCGGTCTTCTTGGCCTGGGCGTCGGCCTTGGCGCGCTCCCGCTGCTCCTTCATCAGGCGGCGGAAGCCCTCTTCGTCCACGGACAGGCCCTGCTCGGCGGCCATCTCGAGGGTGAGGTCGATCGGGAAGCCCCAGGTGTCGTGGAGCAGGAAGGCCTTGTCGCCGGGCAGCACGGTGGATCCGGCGGCTTTGGTCTCGCTGACGGCGCCGTCCAGGACGTTGGTGCCGGCGTTGAGGGTCTTGAGGAAGCGGGCCTCCTCGGCGAGGGCGACGTTCTCGATGCGCTCGCGGTCGGTGACCAGCTCGGGGTACTGCTGGCCCATCATCCCGATGACGGTGTCGATGAGGTCCTTGACGACCGGGCCGGTGGCGCCGAGCAGGCGCATGTTGCGGATGGCGCGGCGCATGATGCGGCGCAGCACGTACCCGCGGCCCTCGTTGCCGGGGGTGACGCCGTCGCCGATGAGCATGACGGACGTGCGCATGTGGTCGGTGACCACGCGCAGGGAGACGTCCGAGTCGTGGGCGTCGCCGTAGGCCACGCCGGTCAGCTCGGTGGCCTTCTTGATGACGGCCATGGAGGTGTCGATCTCGTACATGTTCTGCACGCCCTGCAGAATCATGGCGAGGCGCTCCAGGCCGAGGCCCGTGTCGATGTTCTTGCTCGGCAGCTCGCCGAGGATCTCGAAGTTGTCCTTGCCGATGCCCTCGCCGCGCTCGTACTGCATGAAGACGAGGTTCCAGATCTCCACGTACCGCTCGTCGTTGACGGCGGGGCCGCCCTCGACGCCGAACTCGGGGCCGCGGTCGTAGTTGATCTCGGAGCAGGGGCCGCAGGGGCCGGGGACGCCCATGGACCAGTAGTTGTCCTTCATGCCGAGGCGCTGGATGCGCTCCTTCGGCACACCGACGACCTCGTGCCAGATGCGCTCGGCCTCGTCGTCGTCCTTGTAGACGGTGATCCAGAGCTTCTCCGGCTCCAGGCCGTAACCACCCTTGTCCTGGGGGCTGGTGAGCAGCTCCCAGGCGTACTTGATGGCGCCTTCCTTGAAGTAGTCGCCGAAGGAGAAGTTGCCGCACATCTGGAAGAACGTGCCGTGGCGCGTGGTCTTGCCGACCTCTTCGATGTCCGGCGTGCGCACGCACTTCTGCACGCTGGTGGCGCGGGCGAAGGGCGGCTTGACCTCACCCAGGAAGTAGGGCTTGAAGGGCACCATGCCGGCCGGGACGAGGAGCAGAGTCGGGTCGTCCGCGATGAGCGACGCCGAAGGGACGACGGTGTGCCCGCGCTCCTCGAAGAAGCTCAGCCAGCGGCGGCGGATCTCAGCCGACTCCATCAGTGGTCCTCATTCCGGTTGTACGAGTACGTCGTGTTCTCGATGTACTTCGGGTTGCTGCGGTCGTTCTCGATGGCGGCGGGCCGCCGGGGTGCCTGGAGTCCGGGGTCCGCGTGGATCCCGAGGGCCTCCTCCAGCTCGGCCTCCCGCCGGGCCATGTTGTCGCGGACGTCGAGCGCGAAGCCCACCGCGCGGTCCTTGAGGCGCGCTCCCGTCTCGAGTGCCTTGTTGGCCGCGGTCGCGGCGAGGCTCTCGGGGGTCAGCTGCTTCAGCTTGCGGTTGACCTTGGTGGTGGCCCACACACCGGCGGCGACGCCCGTGGTGAACCAGAACGTACGGCGGAACATCGCTGCGTCAGTCCCTCTTTCCACGGGAGGTGCGCCTCGCCCGCCGTGAGGCCGGCACGGTCCGGCCCACGATCACGGTACGCCTGGGCTCCTCGGCGGGCACGTCGTCCTTGCGGCCGCCGAGGGCCCGGCGGACGCCGTAGCCGAAGGCGGCGACCTTGACCAGGGGTCCGCCGAAGGTGGAGGCGACCGTGGTGGACAGCGCGGAGGCGTTCGACGTGACCTCCTGGACGTCCGAGGCGATCGCGTCGACCCGGTCGATCTGGGTCTGCGCCGAGCGCACCGCGGCGGACGCGTCGGCCAGCAACGGAACGGCCTGGTCGGTCACGTCCGCGACCAGCTTGGTGGTCGCCCTGAGCGTCTGGGCCAGCCTCGCCAGCGCGACGGCGAGGAAGGAGACCAGGATCGCCCAGAACACGGCCACCAGGATGCCGGCCACTTCTCCACCGGACACTGCGCACCCGCTCCCTGATACGTGCCTCTGCATCGAAAAAGTCGTGCACCGAGCCTATCGCGCCGGGGGCGGCGCTCCGAACCGGATTTGCCGGTGCGGACAGCCGGGTAGCCACGGCTCCCCCGCCCATGCGCGCACATGCGCGAACCCGCCGCCCCGCCCGCCCGGAAGGGCGGGGGGACGACGGGTTCAGGGCGCAGAAGTCCTACGACCGCCGAGGGATCAGCGGGCGTAGTACTCGACGACGAGCTGCTCGTCGCAGATGACCGGAACTTCCTTGCGGTTCGGCTCGCGGTCCAGGCGGAACGCCAGGGCCTTGAGGTTCACCTGCAGGTAGCGCGGGGTCTCGCCGTCGGGGGCGAAACCGCCCTCACGGGCGATCTGGAAGAGGGTCTTCTCGCGGCTGCGCTCGCGGACCATCACGACGTCGTCGGGACGGACGCGGAACGACGGCTTGTCGACCTTCTGGCCGTTGACCTCGATGTGGCCGTGAACGACCATCTGACGGGCCTGGTAGATGGTGCGGGCGATGCCCGAACGCAGGACCAGGGCGTCGAGACGGCGCTCGAGCTCCACGATCAGGGCCTCACCGGTCTTGCCCTGCACCTTGGAGGCACGCTCGTAGGCGCGGACCAGCTGGCGCTCGGAGATGTCGTACTGCGCGCGCAGACGCTGCTTCTCCAGCAGACGGACCTTGTAGTCCGAGTTCTGCTTGCGGCCACGGCCGTGCTCACCCGGCGGGTAGGGGCGGGCCTCGAAGTACTTGACGGCCTTCGGGGTCAGCGCGATGCCGAGGGCACGCGACTTCTTGACCTTGGGGCGGGACTGGTTCGCCATGAACCAAACACCTCGTGTTTCTTATGCGAATACGGCTTCACCAGGGTTAGGGGAGGTCGCATCCGCAGCCGGGGAAACCCGCCGGGCCCGCTCGGGGCCTGGAGGGCAGCCGCTCCCCTGGTCTGGGCACATACGTGCAGCACGCGAGTGGCCCACCGACCGCTCCCGGCATCCGGGGTGGTGGTGGGCTGCCCGCGACACCGTTCGACGGTGCGCGACGCTCCTGGAGTGCCTGGCGGACCAGGTCTCCGGCTGGATGTCCCGCTCTGGTGAGCCGGTCCCTCTTCGACAAGGGCCCGGACACAGGACTCAGCACTTCACGCGAGTCTACAGGGTGCTCAGGACCGCTTGCGACCGAGGTGCTTGCGGGTCCACTCCACGGCGTCCGCGTACCGGGCCTCGGCGCCGTGCCGGGTGGGCGTGTAGTACTCCCGCTCCCTGATCGCGTCCGGGGCGTACTGCTGCGCGGCGATCCCCTCGGGCAGGTCGTGCGGGTACACGTACCCCTGCGCGTGACCCAGCTTGGCCGCGCCCTTGTAGTGCCCGTCCCGCAGGTGCGGCGGCACGGGTCCGGCCAGTCCCTTGCGCACGTCGTCCAGGGCGGCGCCGATCGCGGTCGTCGCGGAGTTCGACTTGGGGGCCAGTGCGAGGGCGATGGTGGCGTGGCTGAGGGTGAGGGCGGCCTCGGGGAAGCCGATCAGGGCGACGGCCTGGGCGGCGGCGACGGCGACGGGCAGCGCGTTGGGGTCGGCGAGGCCGATGTCCTCGCTGGCGGAGATCATCAGACGGCGGGCGATGAAGCGGGGGTCCTCGCCGGCCTCGATCATCCGGGCCAGGTAGTGCAGGGCGGCGTCGACGTCGGAGCCGCGGATGGACTTGATGAGCGCGCTGGCGACGTCGTAGTGCTGGTCGCCGTCGCGGTCGTACTTCACCGCGGCCCGGTCGACCGTCTCCTCGAGCGTCGACAGGGCGATCTCCGTCTCGCCCTTGTCGAGTGCGGCCCCGGCGGCGGCCTCCAGGGCGGTCAGGGCGCGGCGGGCGTCACCGCCGGCGATGCGCAGGAGGTGGGCCTCGGTGTCATCGGGGAGGGTGACGGCGCCCTTGAGGCCGCGTTCGTCGTCGAGCGCCCGCCGCAGGAGTCCGCGGAGGTCGTCGTCGGTGAGGGGTTCGAGGGTCAGCAGCAGCGAGCGGGACAGCAGGGGCGAGATCACCGAGAAGTACGGATTCTCGGTGGTCGCCGCGATGAGGGTGACCCAGCGGTTCTCGACGGCCGGGAGGAGGGAGTCCTGCTGGGCCTTGCTGAAGCGGTGGATCTCGTCGAGGAAGAGGACGGTCTCCTTGCCGAAGCCGCCGGTGGCGCGGCGGGCTCCGTCGATGACCGCGCGGACCTCCTTGACGCCGGCGGTGATCGCGGAGAGTTCCACGAAGCGCTTGTTGGTGGCCTTGGAGACGACGTACGCCAGGGTCGTCTTGCCCGTGCCGGGAGGGCCCCAGAGGATCACGGAGGAGGGGCCTGCCGGGCCCTTGGCGCCCTCGCCGACCAGGCGGCGCAGGGGTGAGCCCGGCTTCAGCAGGTGCTGCTGGCCCACCACCTCGTCGAGGGTGCGCGGGCGCATGCGGACCGCCAGGGGGCTGCCGGCGGGGTCCTTCTCCTGGCGTTCTTCTGCTGCGGCGGTGAACAGGTCGGGCTCCACGCTGAAACCCTAAAGGACCGCACTGACAATCCGGCCGGCGCAGTCGGCGGCCCGGGACGGTGCCGGCGGCCGCCCGGCGCCGGGGGTCAGCTGGTCCAGAACTCCCACCAGCGGGTCAGGATCAGCATGCCGATGATGCCGATGTGCAGGACGGGCATGACCCAGGTGAACTCGCCGAAGAAGCTCCTCAGCCAGCCGGGGGCGGGCAGGAAGCCGTTGCGGACGTTGAACGAGGTCACGTACCAGAACATGATGATCGTCGCGACCCAGGCCAGGCAGCACCACAGGCACAGGGCGTTGATCCGGTACAGGGACTGGAACTGCAGCCAGGTGCAGAAGGCGACGCCGAAGAGCGTGCCGAAGTTGAAGGTGAGCCAGTACCAGCGGGGGAAGCGGGCGCGGGCCAGCAGGGTCATGCCGACGGCGATGACGATGCCGTAGGCGACGAGGCCGAGCATCGGGTTCGGGAAGCCGAAGGCGGCTGCCTGCTTGCTCTCCATGACGCTGCCGCAGGAGACGATGGGGTTCAGGCTGCAGCCGGGCGTGAACGTCTTGCCCTCGACCTTCGCCTCGAGCAGCTTGAACTTGTCGATCGTGATGACCCACGCGGCGAGCAGACCGGCCGCGCCGGTGATCACCAGCAGCAGGGCGAACGCCCGGCTGCCGCCCGCCGTTCCCGGCGCGGCCGCCCCGGCGCCCTCCGGCTCGGGCTCGGTGGAGACGTCTTGGACTGTCGTCTTGCTCATCACGCCGATTCCGTCACTTGAGACTTGGACCATCTTCGGGCAGGGGCCATTGTGCCGCACACGTGCGTCTGCGCACCGTTCGCTTCACATAAGGATGAACGAGCGACGCGCGGTGAACGCCCGGTTCCGGCCACCGCCCGGGGACGAGGAAGGCGCCGGACGCCTCAGGCATCCGGCGCCCACGCGCGCGTGCCGCTCTAGCCGAGCCGCGACTCGAGCTCCGCGACGATCTCGTTGACCCCGACCGCCGTCTGCTCGCCCGACTCCATGTCCTTGAGCTGGACGACGCCCTCGGCGAGGTCGCGCTCACCGGCGACGATCGCGTAACGGGCCCCGCTGCGGTTGGCGTTCTTCATCGCGCCCTTGAGGCCCTTGCCGCCGTAGGAGAAGTCGGCGGCGACGCCCAGCTTGCGCAGTTCGGTCACCTTGGCGAAGAGGACGCGGCGGGCCTCCTCGCCGAGCGGGACGGCGTACACGCTGGTGGTCGAGGGGAGTTCGAGCTCGACGCCCTCCGCCTCCAGCGCGAGGACCGTGCGGTCGACGCCGAGGGCCCAGCCGACGGACGGCAGCGCGGGGCCGCCGATCATCTCGGACAGGCCGTCGTAGCGGCCGCCGCCGCCGACCGCGGACTGCGAACCGAGTCCGTCGTGGACGAACTCGAAGGTCGTGCGCGTGTAGTAGTCCAGGCCGCGGACCAGCTTGGGGTCGTCCTCGAAGGCGACGCCCGCCGCGGTGACCAGCTCACGGACCTCCTCGTGGTACGCCTTGCAGGCGTCGCAGAGGTAGTCACGCAGGAGGGGGGCGCCTCCGAGCTGCTTCTGCACCGACTCGCGCTTGTCGTCCAGCACGCGCAGCGGGTTGATCTCCGCGCGGCGGAACGTGTCCTCGTCCAGGTCCAGGCCGCGCAGGAAGTCCTGGAGAGCGGCCCGGTAGACGGGGCGGCACTCCTTGTCGCCCAGGCTGTTCAGGAGGATGCGGAAGTTCCTCAGGCCCAGCGAGCGGTACGCCTGGTCGGCCAGGATGATCAACTCGGCGTCCAGGGCCGGGTCCTCGGCGCCGATCGCCTCGGCACCGACCTGGGAGAAGTGGCGGTAGCGGCCCTTCTGCGGGCGCTCGTAGCGGTAGTACGAACCCGAGTACCAGAGCTTGACCGGGAGGTTGCCCGACTTGTGGAGGTTGGCCTCCAGCGCGGCGCGCAGGACGGACGCGGTTCCCTCGGGACGCAGGGCCAGCTTGTCGCCGCCCTTGGTCTCGAAGGCGTACATCTCCTTGGTCACGATGTCGGTGGACTCGCCGACACCACGCGCGAAGAGCTCGACGCTCTCGAAGCCAGGCGTCTCGATGTAGCCGTAGCCGGAGGTGCGCAGGGGGGCGGCGATGGCCTCGCGGACGGCGAGGTACGTGGCGCTGTCCGGCGGGATCAGGTCGTACGTGCCCTTGGGGGCCTGAAAGGTGCTCACGGGAAGTCTCTCGTCACATTCCTCGTCGGGGAGCCGGTGAGGCTCCCTGGCCGGCGGCCACCTGCCGCAGATACGGGTTGGTGGCGCGCTCCTGGCCGATGGTCGTCTGGGGGCCGTGGCCGGACAGCACCACGGTCGAGTCGTCGAGCGGCAGGCACACGCGGGCCAGCGAGTCGAGCATCTCGGCCATGTCACCGCCGGGCAGGTCGGTGCGTCCGATGGAGCCGGCGAAGAGCAGATCGCCCGAGAAGAAGACGGGCGGGATGTCCGCCGCCTCGGGCATCCGGAAGGTCACCGACCCCTTGGTATGGCCCGGCGCGTGCGCGACGGAGAACTCCAGATCCGCCAGGGCCAGCGTGGCGCCGTCGGTCAGCTCGCGGACGTCGTCCGGCTCCCCCACCGTCAGCTCGCCCATCAGCGGCATCCCGATGGACCGGCCGAGCGCCTTCTCGGGGTCGCTCATCATGTACCGGTCCTCGGGGTGGATCCAGGCCGGCACGTCGTGTGCGCCGCACACCGGGACGACCGAGGCCACGTGGTCGATGTGGCCGTGGGTGAGGACGACGGCGACGGGCTTGAGCCGATGCTTCCTGATCGCTTCCTCGACTCCGGGGGCCGCCTGGTGGCCCGGGTCGATGATCACGCACTCCTCACCGGCGGCGGGGGCGACGAGATAACAGTTCGTCCCCCAGGCCCCGGCGGGGAACCCGGCAATGAGCACGATCGTCCTTCGTTTGTATCGGTACGGGTGGCTTGCGAGCGGCTGCGCCCGTCGTCAGAGCCTACCGGCGCTGCCGTTTCCTCAGCGAACCCATATACGGTACGGGGCACACGCGGGCGGTCGGCTCACCCACGCACGCGTACCGGCCGACGTACGAGACGCATGAGGAGAGAACCCGGTGGTCACCCAGGAACAGCGCAAGCGTCAGCTCGCCCGGGAGAAGTTCTTGCGGCAGCAGCAGCGCCGCACGGCCGCGCGGCGCAAGGCGCGCGTGCGCAACTCGGTGATCGCGTCGGTGCTCGGCGTGATCGTGGTGGGCAGCCTCACCCTGTACACCACGGGCGTCCTGAAGGACGACGACAAGTCGAACGCGAGCGCGGAGTCGACCCCGTCCGCCACCCCCAGCGCGGTCGAGGACCCGTGCGAGAAGCCCGCCGCGGGCTCGGTCAAGTCGCAGACCTGGAAGAAGGAGCCGGCGATGACGATCGACAAGTCGGCGAAGTACACGATGAAGCTCGCGACGACGTGCGGCGAGATAGACATCGCGCTGAAGGCGTCGGCCGCCCCGCACACCGTGAACTCGTTCAACTTCCTCGCGGGCAAGGGCTACTTGGACCACACCAAGTGCCACCGCCTCACCACCAACGGCATCTACGTGCTGCAGTGCGGCGACCCGACGGGCAGCGGCAGCGGCGGACCGGGCTACACCATCCCGGACGAGAACCTGAAGGACAAGAGCCTCAAGGACAACATCTACCCGGCGGGCACGGTGGCGATGGCCAACACCAGCCAGCCGAACACCGGCGGCAGCCAGTTCTTCCTCGTCTACCAGGACAGTTCGCTCCCGCCCAGCTACACACCGTTCGGTACGGTGTCGGCCGAAGGCATGACGGTCCTGAAGAAGATCGCCGCCGCGGGTGAGAACACGGGCGCCGGTGACGGCGCCCCGAACGCGACGGTCGTGATCAACAAGGCGACGGTCGCGAAGTCCTGACGACAAGGGCGGTCAACTGCGCAATTTCGGTCGCGCGGATGCGGACAGGCGACCCGCCGGTCGCCTATGTTGGCCGTGACGAAACTGTGGACGATGCCCGGGGGCGAGGAAGCCCCACGGAGGCATCATGTGGAGGAGGCGCTGTGAGCAGCGACCCGTGGGGCCGCGTCGACGAGACGGGGACCGTGTACGTGCGTACGGCCGACGGCGAGCAGGTCGTCGGCTCCTGGCAGGCAGGCTCCCCCGAGGAGGCGCTGGCCTACTTCGAGCGCAAGTACGAGGGCCTGGTTGTCGAGATCGGCCTCCTCGAGAAGCGAGTCCAGACCACCGACCTGTCGGCGAAGGACGCCCAGGCCGCCATCGACCACCTGCGCGAGCAGGTGGACGCGCACCACGCGGTCGGCGACCTGGACGCGCTGCGGGCCCGGCTGGACAAGCTGGTGGCGACGGTCGAGGCGCGCCGGGAGGAGCGCAAGCAGCAGCGCGCCAGGCAGTCCGACGAGGCCCGCAAGGCCAAGGAGGACCTGGTCACGGAGGCGGAGCAGCTGGCGCAGTCCGACCAGTGGCGGGCGGCCGGCGAGCGGCTGCGTGCCCTGGTGGACACCTGGAAGGGCCTGCCCCGCCTCGACCGCAAGTCGGACGACGAGCTGTGGCACCGGTTCTCGCACGCGCGCTCGGCGTTCTCCAAGCGCCGCAAGGCGCACTTCGCGCAGTTGGACGCGCAGCGCGAGGAGGCCCGCCGGACCAAGGAGCGGCTGGTCGCCGAGGCCGAGTCGCTGTCGGGCTCGACGGACTGGGGTCCGACGGCCGCGCGCTACCGCGAGCTGATGGCGGAGTGGAAGGCCGCGGGCCGCGCCCAGCGCGAGCACGAGGACGACCTGTGGAACCGCTTCCGCGGTGCCCAGGACGTCTTCTTCGCCGCCCGCAGCTCGGTCTTCGCGGAGCGGGACGCCGAGCAGGGGGAGAACCTGAAGCTGAAGGAGGGGCTGGCCGAGGAGGCCGAGAAGCTCCTGCCGATCGAGGACCTGAAGGCGGCCCGGGCCGCGTTCCGCTCGATCAACGAGCGCTGGGAGGCCATCGGCCATGTGCCGCGGGACGCCCGGCCGAAGGTCGAGGGCCGGATGCACGCCGTGGAGCGCGCGATCCAGGAGGCCGAGGAGGCCGAGTGGCGCCGGACCAACCCGGAGGCACGCGCGCGTGCCGAGGGTCTGACCGGTCAGCTCCAGGCGGCCGTGGACAAGCTGCGGTCCCAGATCGAGCAGGCGCGCGCCCAGGGCAACACCGCGAAGGCGGACAAGCTGGAGCGCGAGCTGGAGGGCCGTCAGGCACTGCTGGACCAGGCGCTGAAGGGTCTGCAGGAGTTCGGCGGCTGAGCGGGACCCGTCGCGGGCGTCGCGGCCCGGCTGTGGGAGACCACGGCCGGGCCGTTGCGCGTTGTGGCCTCGGCCCGGCCCGCTCCGCTCGCTGATGTCCAGGGCGTGCTCGAGCACCTCGCAGGCCTCGGCGCGCGGGAGGCGGGCGACGGCGGAGCGCGGAGCCGTCCTCGACGCCGTGGCGCGGGACGCCGAGGAGTCCCCCGGTGAAGGCGGTGCGGCGCTCGCCGTCGGCCCGTACCTCGTGATGCAGGTGCACGACGGCACGAGCCTGGCCGACCTGGTCTCGCGGTGGGCGCCGTGACCGACCCCGGTGGTGCGCACGGTGGCGTTCGGCATCGCGGAATCCCTCGGAGCCGGCCACACGGCCGGCGTCCTGGAGTGCCGTCGTCGACACCGCTGTCGTACGGCGTGACGACGCCGGGGTGGTCGGTCCGGGCCGGGGCGGGCGCGGGCCTCGCGCTGGACGCGGTCCCAGGCCTCGCTGTCCCCGGTCGGGCCGTCGACGGCGGTGAGCAACCCCCTAGGTCACGGTCTCCGCGCCGACGTCACCCGGTACACGTCGTACACGCCCTCCACACCCCGTACGGCCTTCAGGACGTGGCCCAGGTGCTTGGGGTCGCCCATCTCGAAGGTGAAGCGGGAGGTGGCGACGCGGTCGCGGGAGGTCTGGACGGCCGCCGAGAGGATGTTGACGTGCTGGTCGGACAGGACGCGGGTGACGTCCGAGAGGAGCCGGGAGCGGTCCAGGGCCTCGACCTGGATGGCGACCAGGAAGACCGAGGACTGGGTCGGCGCCCACTCGACGTCCAGGATGCGCTCCGGCTCGCGGGACAGTGACTCGACGTTGACGCAGTCGCTGCGGTGAACCGATACACCACTACCCCGCGTGACGAACCCGATGATGGGATCGCCGGGAACGGGGGTACAGCAGCGGGCCAGCTTGACCCAGACGTCCTCGACGCCCTTGACCACGACACCCGGGTCGTTGCTGGTGCGCCGCTTGCGGCCGCGGGTGCGGGACGGCGGGACCGCCTCGTCGATCTCCTCGGTGGCCGCCTCCTCGCCGCCGAGGGCCTGCACCAGCTTCTGCACGACGTTCTGCGCGGCCACATGGCCCTCGCCGATCGCCGCGTAGAGCGAGGAGATGTCCGGGTAGCGCATCTCGTGGGCCAGCGTGACCAGGGAGTCGCCGGTGAGGATGCGCTGGATCGGCAGGTTCTGCTTGCGCATCGCGCGCGCGATGGCGTCCTTGCCCTGCTCGATCGCCTCGTCGCGGCGCTCCTTGGAGAACCAGGCCCGGATCTTGTTGCGGGCGCGCGGCGACTTGACGAAGCCGAGCCAGTCCCGGGACGGGCCGGCGCCGGGCGCCTTGGACGTGAAGACCTCCACCAGGTCGCCGTTGTCCAGGGTGGATTCGAGGGGCACCAGCCTGCCGTTGACCCGTGCTCCTATGGTCCGGTGGCCGACCTCCGTGTGGACGGCGTAAGCGAAGTCCACCGGCGTGGCCCCGGCCGGGAGCGCGATGACGTCGCCCTTCGGGGTGAAGACGAAGACCTCGTTGCGGGAGAGGTCGAAGCGGAGCGACTCGAGGAACTCGCTGGGGTCCTCGGTCTCCTTCTGCCAGTCCAGCAGCTGCCGCAGCCACGCCATGTCGTTGATGGCGTCCTTGTCCTTGCCGGACGACTTCGGCGCGTCGGTGCGCACCTTGGACGCCCCCGCGACGGCCTCCTGCTTGTACTTCCAGTGCGCGGCGATGCCGTACTCGGCGCGGCGGTGCATGTCGAAGGTGCGGATCTGCAGCTCGACCGGCTTGCCGTTGGGGCCGATGACCGTCGTGTGCAGCGACTGGTACATGTTGAACTTGGGCATCGCGATGTAGTCCTTGAACCGGCCGGGGACCGGGTTCCATCGCGCGTGCACCGTGCCGAGGGCCGCGTAGCAGTCGCGGACGGTGTCCACGAGGACGCGGATGCCCACCAGGTCGTAGATCTCCGCGAAGTCACGGCCGCGGACGATCATCTTCTGGTAGACGCTGTAGTAGTGCTTGGGCCGGCCGGTGACGGTCGCCTTGATGCGGGCGGCGCGCAGGTCGGCCTGGACCTCGTCGGTCACTATGGCCAGATACTCGTCGCGTTTCGGTGCCCGCTCGGCCACCAGCCGTACGATCTCGTCGTACATCTTGGGGTAGAGGATCGCGAAGGCGAGGTCCTCCAGCTCCCACTTGATGGTGTTCATGCCGAGGCGGTGGGCGAGGGGCGCGTAGATCTCGAGGGTCTCGCGCGCCTTCTTCTCCTGCTTCTCGCGCTTGAGGTAGCGCATGGTGCGCATGTTGTGCAGGCGGTCGGCGAGCTTGATGACCAGGACACGCGGGTCCTTGGCCATGGCGACGACCATCTTGCGGACGGTCTCGGCCTGCGCGGCCTCGCCGAACTTGACCTTGTCGAGCTTGGTCACGCCGTCGACGAGGAGGGCGACCACGTCGCCGAAGTCGCGGCGCAGGTCCTCCAGGCCGTACTCGGTGTCCTCGACGGTGTCGTGCAGCAGGCCCGCCATGAGGGTGGCCGGGTCCATGCCGAGCTCGGCGAGGATCGTGGTGACCGCGAGGGGGTGGGTGATGTACGGGTCGCCGCTCTTGCGCTTCTGGCCCCGGTGCCAGCGCTCGGCGACCTGGTAGGCCTTCTCGATCTGGCGCAGCGTCGCCGTCTCGATCTTGGGGTCGTTGCTGCGGACTATCCGCAGCAGCGGTTCCAGGACCGGGTTGTAGGGGTTGGCGCGCTGGACGCCGAGGCGGGCCAGGCGGGCACGGACGCGGTTGGAGGAGCCGGAGCGGGCGGGCGGCTGCGCGGCGGCCGGGCGGGCCGCGGGCGGGGTCGCGGCCCGCTCGGGCGGGGCCGGCTTGGGGCGGGGCTGCTCGGCCGGCTTGTCGACGGGCGCGGAACGGTCGTGCTCGACCGGCCCGCGTGCGTCGTTCTGCGCTTGCGACGCGGGCGTTGCCGCGGGCGCCGAGGCGGACTCGGGCTTTGCGGCGGTCAGGTGCTGGGCCTCGTCTGGCAAGAGGACTCCTCGTGCGCGATCCGGGTCCCCCGGTCAGGCTCCGGAGCACCCATCGTAGCGATCCTGGGCTCCTGGATCGCCTCCAGGCCGTTGTGAGGACCGTCTACCCGTGAAACACGAGAGGCGGGCACCGGATTCCTCCGGGCCCGCCCCCTGTCCGTACGACCCGCAGCAAGCGAGGCGTACGACGGTGCTCAGACCGTGAGCAGTGCCTCCAGCGGCGCTCCGTTCAGCGCCGCCTCGAGGCGGGGCCTCCCGTCCAGGAAGCCGAGTTCCATCAGCACGGCGACGCCCGCGACCTCGGCGCCCGCGCGGTGGATGAGCTGGATCGACGCCTCGGCGGTGCCGCCGGTGGCGAGGACGTCGTCGACGATCAGGATGCGGTCGTCGGCGGTCAGGTCCTCGGCGTGGATCTCGATCTCGGCGGAGCCGTACTCGAGGTCGTAGGCCTGGGCGAGGGTCGCTCCGGGGAGCTTGCCCGCCTTGCGCACGGGAACGAAGCCGAGGCCGGCGCGGACGGCGACGGGGGCGCCGAGGATGAAGCCCCGGGCCTCCAGGCCGACGACCTTGGTGGCGCCGGTGCGCGCGGCGATCTCGGCGAACGCGTCGGTGAGCGCGGTGAACGCCGCGGGGTCCGCGAGCAGCGGGGTGATGTCCTTGAACACCACGCCCGGCTCCGGGTAGTCGGTCACGTCCCGGATGCGGCTGAGCAGCAGCTCCTTGATGTCCGTCATCGGCGCTTCCCCGAGGGCCGGCTGCGGCCCCGGCTGCGGGCGGCGGGCTGGGGACGCGGGCCGACCACCGCGGCCGCGTGGTCCTCAGGCTCGTCGTCGTGCACCTCGTCGCCGTGCGGCCGGCTGTAGTCCTCGTCGGCAGAGCCCTGGGCCCGCTTGGCCAGGACACGCTTCCTGAGGGCCTTCATCTGCGGCTCGAGCTCCTTGAGGTCGGCGACGAGCGGCGTGGCGATGAAGATCGAGGAGTACGCACCGGCCGCGAGGCCGACGAACAGCGACAGCGAGATGTCGTTGAGCGTGCCCGCGCCGAGGAAGCCGCCGCCGATGAACAACAGGCCCGCGACCGGCAGCAGCGCGACCACGGTGGTGTTGACGGAGCGGACCAGGGTGCTGTTGATGGAGCGGTTGGCGACGTCGCTGTAGGTGAAGCGGGTCTGCTTCGTGAGGTCCTTCGTCTGTTCCTTGAGGGAGTCGAAGACGACGACCGTGTCGTACAGCGAGTAACCGAGGATGGTCAGCAGACCGATCACCGTGCCCGGCGTTACCTCGAATCCGACGAGGGCGTAGATGCCGACGGTGATGGTGATGTCGTGGATCAGGGCGACGAGCGCGGCGACGGCCATGCGCCACTCGAAGGCGATCGCCAGGTAGATCACGACGAGGACCATGAAGATCGCGAGACCCTGCCAGGCCTTGTCGGCGATCTGGTCGCCCCAGCTGGGACCGACCAGTTCCGCGTTGATCGCGTCCCGGTCGACCTTGAAGTCCTCGGCGAGGGCGCTCTGGATCTTGTCGGACTGCTGGGTGTCCATGCCCGCGATCTGGATGCGCAGCGAGCCGTTGCCCAGCTTCTGCACGACCACCTCGTGGCCTGACGCGTCGTGCGCGTACTCCTCGGCCTGCGAGACGGAGACGCTGGTCTTCGGGGTGGTGAAGACCGCGCCGCCCTGGAAGTCGATGCCCATGTTCAGGCCGCGCACCGCCAGGCCGACGATGGCCGTGATGGTGATCAGGATCGAGATGCCGTACCAGATCTTGCGGTGGCCGATGAAGTCGTAGCTGACCTCGCCACGGTGCAGTCGGGCGCCGAGGTTGCCGAGTTTCGACACGCTCACGCCTCCTTCGTCTCGACGGGGCCGGCGACGGGACCGGCGGGACGGCGGGTGCGGCGCAGCGGCGGCTTGGCACCCAGGCTCTTCGGGTCGAGGCCGGACCACTTGTGACCGTTCGCGAAGAACTTCCGGCGCGCGGCCAGCGTCATCAGCGGCTTGGTGAAGAAGAAGACCACGACGACGTCGAGGACGGTGGTCAGCCCCAGGGTGAACGCGAAGCCCTGGACCTTGCCGACGGTGACGACGAACAGCACGGCGGCGGCGAGGAACGACACGAAGTCGGAGACCAGGATGGTGCGCCGGGCACGCGGCCAGGCCCGCTCGACGGCGGGGCGCAGCGAGCGGCCCTCGCGGATCTCGTCGCGGACGCGCTCGAAGTACACGATGAACGAGTCCGCCGTGATGCCGATGGCGACGATGGCACCGCAGACGGCCGGCAGGTTCAGCGCGAAGCCGATGGCCGGGCCGAGCAGCGACATGAGCAGGTAGGTCAGGGCCGCGGAGACCAGCAGCGAGGCGATCGCGATGAGGGACAGGCCTCGGTAGTAGGCCACCAGGTAGATGACGACCAGGGCGAGGCCGATGGCGCCGGCCAGCAGACCGGCCTGCAGCTGGTCACCGCCGAGGGCGGCGCTCACCGTGGTCACGCTCTGCTCGCGGAAGGAGAGCGGGAGCGCACCGTAGGACAGCATGTTGGCGAGGCCCTGGGCCTCCTCCTGCGTGAAGCTGCCGGAGATCTGGGCCTGGCCGCCGGTGATGGCCGAGCTGACGAACGGGCTGGAGACGACGTCGCCGTCCAGGACGATGCCGAACTGGTTCTGCGGGTCCTGGTTCTGCGCCAGCTTGCCGGTGATGTCCGCGAACTTCTTCGCACCCTTGGAGTTGAACTTCATCGTGACCTGCCAGCCGGCGGCGGTCTGGGTGTCGAAGACGGCCTGGGCCTTCTCGACCTCGGTTCCGTCGACGGCGGCGGCGCCGAGCAGGTACTTGTACCAGACGCCCTGGATCTCACCGCAGCCCACGGTGGTGTCCCCGGGCTTGGCGCCCTCGCCGGCCTCGGCGCGGACCGACTCCTTCGAGCAGTCCAGGGAGGCGTACTGGGCCTGGATCTTCGCCTCGTCGTTGGCGGCGGTCCCGTCCGCGGAAGCCGAGGGCGAGGCGGTAGCGGAGGCCGAAGCCGACGGCGTGGCGTCGGCCTTCAGACCGTTGGTGACCGCGCGGCCCTGGGAGGTGGCGGAGGCCGACGGGGTGGAGGAGGAGGTGGCCTTGTCGTCGGCGCCGGAGGCGCTCACGGACGGGCTCGGCGAGGCGCTGGGGGAGCCGCTCGCCGAGGGGCTCGGCGAGGCGTCGGCGGCGGTGCCGCTGGGCTCGCTGGCCAGGACGGGACGGAAGTACAGCTTTGCGGTGGTGCCGACCTGTTCCCGGGCTTCCTTGGAGTCGGTGCCCTTGGGAATGTTCACGATGATGTTGCGGTCGCCCTGGGTCTGCACCTCCGCCTCGGTCACGCCCAGGCCGTTGACACGGCGGTTCATGATCTCGACCGCGGTGTCCATGTTGGCCTTGTTGATCGCGGACCCTTGGTCGGCCTTCGCCTCCAGCGTGATGCTGGTACCGCCGGCAAGGTCGATGCCCAGACGCGGGGTGGTGTCCCCGGTGGCGAACATGCCCCCGGTGAGCCCCACGATGGCGATCAGGATCAGGGCCAGCGAGCGCCCCGGCTTGCTCTGGGCACTCGCGCTCCGGCCCTTTTTAGGTGCTGCCACCTTCTCGTACTCCCTCTCGGGCCGCCCCGCGCCGGGTCAGCGCGGTGGCGGCCATGACATGGTGTCGGGATCCCCTATGTGCGAGATGCGCGCGCCCCGGGGCAGCGGGTCGTGCCCGCTGACCCCGGGGGGCGTGGCTACTTCTTCGCGTCGGAGTCGCCGTCGGTCTTCTTCGGCTCTGCGTCGGCCTCCGCGTCGGCGGTCTGCTCCTCGGTCGCGTCCTTCTTGCCGAAGTCGACGGGCTTGTCCTCGGAGGCGGCGGCAGCGTCGGCGGACCCGTCGGTCTCGGTGAGGGAGGAGGCGTCGTCCGGGACGACGTCGGAGTCGGACTTCAGGTCGTGCTCGACGCCGTGGACGATGCGGTTGTACTCGTCGTCGGACAGGACGGCGCCGATCGCGTTCTTGGCGAAGAGCAGTTCCACCCCCGGGCCGGCGTCAAGGAGGACCGTGTCCTCGCTGACCTCCTTGACGGTCGCGTACATGCCCCCGATGGTGCGGACACCACTGCCGGGTTGCATTGCGTTCCGCATGTCGGCGGCCTGCTGCTGCTTCTTCTTGGCCGACCGGGTCATCAGGAACATGGCCCCGATGAGCACGATGAACGGGAGGAGGGTCACGAGACTCACGGGTCGGTACTTCCTTCACGTGACCGCGATGGTGAGCGGCCTGATGGTTGGGGGTATGTGTGCTGCCGACAACGGCGGCATCGGCGGAGTCTAAGCGAGTCCGCGCGCAGGGAACAACGTTCAGGATGGCACCTGGGTTCCTGACCCGGCCAATGCCCTCGCCGATGTCACGTCACCGGCCGTCGGTGTCCGGCCGGCGGGGCGCCCCGTCCGCCGTCACGCGGCGTCACGCCCCGAACAGGTCCTGTTGTCCGTTTCCCGTGGTGGCGGAGCGGGGCGGGGTGAGGCCCAGGTGGGCCCAGGCCGCGGGGGTGGCGACACGGCCGCGCGGTGTGCGGGCGAGCAGCCCCTCGCGGACCAGGAAGGGTTCGGCGACCTCCTCGACGGTCTCGCGTTCCTCCCCCACCGCGACGGCGAGCGTGGACAGGCCGACCGGACCGCCCCCGAACAGCTTCAGCAGGGCCTCCAGGACCGCGCGGTCGAGGCGGTCGAGGCCTCGGGCGTCGACCTCGTAGACGGCGAGGGCGGCCGAGGCGATCTCGCGGGTGACGACGCCGTCGGCCTTGACCTGCGCGTAGTCGCGGACGCGGCGCAGCAGGCGGTTGGCGATGCGGGGGGTGCCGCGGGAGCGGCCGGCGATCTCGGCGGCGCCGGCACCGTCGATCTCGACGTCGAGGAGGTTCGCCGAACGGTGGATCACGCGCTGCAGTTCGGCGGGCTCGTAGAACTCCATGTGGGCGGTGAAGCCGAAGCGGTCGCGCAGCGGGGGCGGCAGCAGGCCCGCGCGCGTGGTGGCGCCGACCAGCGTGAACGGGGGCAGCTCCAGCGGGATGGCGGTGGCGCCGGGGCCCTTGCCGACGATGACGTCGACGCGGAAGTCCTCCATCGCCATGTAGAGCATCTCCTCGGCGGGCCGGGACATGCGGTGGATCTCGTCGAGGAAGAGGACCTCGCCCTCCTGGAGGGAGGAGAGGATCGCGGCGAGGTCGCCGGCGTGCTGGATGGCGGGGCCGGACGTGATGCGGATGGGGGCGCCCATCTCGGCGGCGATGATCATCGAGAGGGTGGTCTTGCCGAGGCCGGGGGCGCCGGAGAGCAGCACGTGATCGGCGGTGGCGCCCCGCGCGCGGGCGGCGCGCAGGACGAGGTCGAGCTGTTCGCGGACCTTCTCCTGGCCGATGAACTCGCCCAGGTCCTTCGGGCGCAGGGCGGCCTCGACGGCCTGGTCCTCCCGGTCGGCGACGGAGCCCACCAGCCGCTCCGCGGCGGGGCCGACGAGCCCTTCGGGCGCCGGGGTGTCGGTCGGGTCGTCCCAGTTCATGTGTGTGCCTTACGAAGGTGGTGGGTCAGCGGGCTCGGTTCAGGGTCTGCAGGGCCGCCTTCAGCAGGTGGCCGACCTGCGGGGTGCCCTCGGCGGCCTCGGCCTGCGGGGCCACGGCCGCCACGGCCTCGTCGGCCTCGCGGGTGGCGTACCCGAGGCCGATGAGGGCCGCGTGGAGCTGGTCGCGCCAGCCCTGGGTGACCGGGGAGCCGATCGCGGGGGCCCCGGTCGGCTCGCCGAGCCGGTCCTTCAGCTCCAGCAGCAGCTTCTGGGCGCCCTTCTTGCCGATGCCGGGGACGGCGACGAGCGCCTTCTCGTCACCGGTGGCGACGGCCCGGCGCAGGGCGTCCGGGGTGTGCACGGCGAGCATGGCCTGGGCGAGGCGCGGGCCGACCCCGCTGGCCGTCTGCAGCAGCTCGAAGACCTGCCGCTCGTCGTCGTCCGCGAAGCCGTACAGCGTCAGGGAGTCCTCGCGGACGACGAGGGACGTGGCGAGCTTGGTGTGCTGGCCCGTGCGCAGCCCGGACAGGGTGTTCGGCGTGCACTGGACGGCGATGCCGATGCCGCCCACCTCGACGACCGCGGAGTCGGGGGCGAGGGCGGCGACCGGACCGCTGACGAAGGCGATCATGCCGTACGGCCTTTCGATGCGTGCAGGGCGACGGCCTGCTGGAGTCGGTTCTGCGCGGGGGCGCGCCAGATGTGGCAGATGGCGAGGGCGAGGGCGTCGGCGGCGTCGGCGGGTCTGGGCGGCGCGTCGAGCCGCAGCAGTCGGGTGACCATGGCGCCGACCTGGGCCTTGTCGGCGCGGCCGCTGCCGGTGACGGCGGCCTTGACCTCGCTGGGCGTGTGCAGGGCGACGGGGATGCCGCGGCGGGCGGCGCACAGCATGGCGACGGCGCTGGCCTGGGCGGTGCCCATCACCGTACGGACGTTGTGCTGGCTGAACACCCGCTCCACGGCGACGCATTGGGGCCGGTGCTCGTCCAGCCACCGCTCGATGCCCTGCTCGACGGCGACGAGGCGCTGCCCCAACTCGGCGTCCGCGGGCGTGCGGACGACGCCGACTCCCAGCATGCTGAGCGGGCGGCCCGCGACCCCCTCGACCACGCCGACACCGCACCGCGTCAGACCGGGGTCCACCCCGAGTACGCGCATGCGCGCCCCCTCCCTCTCGATCGCCTGTTTGTGCAGGCTATCGGGTGCCACTGACAAGGCCCGCCGGCCACGCCCGGCAAAGCGACGGGCCGACGGGTGTGTCCCGTCGGCCCGTTGAGCCGGTTCAGCCCGCGGCGGTGCTACGCGTCGACCTTCTCCATGACCTCGTCGCTGACGTCGAAGTTGGCGAAGACGTTCTGCACGTCGTCGCTGTCCTCGAGCGCGTCGATCAGCTTGAAGATCTTCTTGGCGCCCTCCTCGTCCAGCTCGACCTGCATGGTCGGGACGAAGTTGGCCTCGGCGGAGTCGTAGTCGATGCCGGCGTCCTGCAGAGCGGTACGGACCGCGACCAGGTCGGTGGCCTCGCTGATGACCTCGAAGTTCTCACCGAGGTCGTTGACCTCCTCGGCGCCCGCGTCCAGGACGGCGCCGAGCACGTCGTCCTCGGTCAGCTCGCCCTTGGGGACGATCACGACGCCCTTGCGGTTGAAGAGGTACGACACCGAACCCGGGTCGGCCATGGAGCCGCCGTTGCGGGTCATGGCGACGCGGACCTCGGAGGCGGCGCGGTTGCGGTTGTCGGTGAGGCACTCGATCAGCACGGCGACGCCGTTCGGGCCGTAGCCCTCGTACATGATCGTCTCGTAGTCGGCGCCACCGGCCTCGAGACCGCCACCGCGCTTGATCGCGGAGTCGATGTTCTTGTTCGGCACCGACTGCTTCTTGGCCTTCTGGACGGCGTCGTACAGCGTCGGGTTGCCCTCGAGGTCGACACCACCCATGCGCGCCGCGACCTCGATGTTCTTGATGAGCTTCGCGAAGAGCTTGCCGCGCTTGGCGTCGATCACGGCCTTCTTGTGCTTCGTCGTGGCCCATTTAGAGTGGCCGGACATCTGCCTGTCTCCTTCGCGTAACCCATCCTGACGAACTCCCCCACGCTTCAGAAGCCTGGGAGGTACCCCGGAGATCCTACAAGGACTCCGCTGCCCCGTTCGCGCGCACCATGTCGACGAAAAGGGAGTGCACGCGGTGGTCGCCCGTGAGTTCCGGGTGGAACGACGTGGCGAGCGCGTTGCCCTGACGGACGGCGACGATGTGACCGTCGTGCTCGGCGAGCACCTCGGTCCCCGCGCCGACGGACTCGACCCAGGGGGCGCGGATGAAGACGCCCTCCACGGGATCACCGTCGACGCCCTTGACGTCGACGGACGCCTCGAAGGACTCGTTCTGCCGTCCGAAGGCGTTGCGGCGCACGATCATGTCGATGCCGCCGACGGTCTCCTGACCCGAGCGCGGGTCGAGGATCTTGTCGGCGAGCATGATCATGCCCGCACAGGTGCCGTAGACGGGCATGCCGTCGCGCACGCGCGCGCGGAGGGGCTCCATCACGCCGAACAGGATGGCCAGCTTGGAGATGGTCGTGGACTCGCCGCCGGGGATGACCAGGCCGCCGACCTCGGCGAGTTCCTCGGGGCGCCGCACCGGCCTGGCCACGGCGTCGGCCGCGGCCAGGGCGATGAGGTGCTCCCGTACGTCGCCCTGGAGGGCCAGGACGCCTATGACAGGGGTGTTCATGGAGTGGTTACCGGATCCTTGCCAGGCTGGTTACCAACCGCGGTTGGCGTAGCGCTCGGTCTCGGGGAGGGTGTCGCAGTTGATGCCGACCATGGCCTCGCCGAGGTTGCGGGACGCGTCCGCGATGATCTTCGGGTCGTCGTAGAAGGTGGTCGCCTTGACGATGGCGGCCGCGCGCTTGGCCGGGTCGCCCGACTTGAAGATGCCGGAGCCGACGAAGACGCCCTCGGCGCCGAGCTGGCGCATCAGGGCGGCGTCGGCCGGGGTGGCGACGCCACCGGCGGAGAACAGGACCACCGGGAGCTTGCCCAGCTCGGCGACTTCCTTGACCAGCTCGTACGGGGCGCGCAGCTCCTTGGCGGCGGCGTACAGCTCGTGGTTGTCGAAGCCGCGCAGCTTGGCGATCTCGTTCTTGATCTGGCGCAGGTGGCGGACGGCCTCGACGACGTTGCCGGTGCCGGCCTCGCCCTTGGAGCGGATCATCGCGGCGCCCTCGGCGATGCGGCGCAGGGCCTCGCCCAGGTTGGTGGCGCCACAGACGAAGGGGGTGGTGAAGGCCCACTTGTCGGAGTGGTTGACCTCGTCGGCCGGGGTGAGGACCTCGGACTCGTCGATGTAGTCGACGCCGAGGGACTGCAGGACCTGGGCCTCGACGAAGTGGCCGATGCGGGACTTCGCCATGACCGGGATGGAGACGGCGTCGATGATGCCCTCGATCATGTCCGGGTCGGACATCCGGGCCACTCCGCCGTCCTTGCGGATGTCGGCCGGGACCCGCTCGAGGGCCATGACGGCGACGGCGCCCGCGTCCTCGGCGATCTTCGCCTGCTCCGGCGTGACGACGTCCATGATCACGCCGCCCTTGAGCTGCTCGGCCATGCCGCGCTTCACGCGCGCGGTGCCGGTCTCGGGAGCCTGGTTCTCGGTGATGGACACGGGTTGACCTCACTGGAGTGGAGAAGGGTTTGCTGCAAGCACCGAGGAAACGCGAGTGGACCAGTCCACAGCAAGGGCCAATGGCAAGTCGGTGGATCCTTTTCTGTGCCAGGCCCCTGCGAGGGCGGCCTCGGTCGGCGTTTCTCCGGGTGCAGCGCCCAGGGGCCGCCGGGCGCCGGACCCGGCGTCGACGCCTCGTCCGCCTCGGAGGACCCTGACGACCCTGACGACCCTGACAACCCGGACTCGTCGAGGACCGGGGGCGTCGGGACCGAGTCGTCCCGGTGCGCGGAGCCGTAACCGTGGGACGCGACGGCACGGCGGAGCCGGTCGAGCAGCTCCGGAGGCCAATCCAGGCGCTGCGGCCCCTGGTCCCGCGGGCTGGGCTCCGGGCTCCGTGCTCGCCGGCGTGGCTTCCCTTCACCTCAGCGTCGGGGTTTCGTCTCACCTCAGCGTCGGGGTTTCGTCGAAGACGGGCAGCAGGCTCTGCTCATCCCGCGCGGACGGGACGGAGCCGTGGTCGGCGCCCTGCGCCTCATGGAGCACGCCGGTGGGCGAGACCACGACGACGAAGAACCAACTGTGTCGGTGCCCTCCCCGTCGGGGAGAGATCCGGCGCCTGCCGCCGGACGTCGGCTCAGGCCGCCCGGTCGGCCAGGGCGGCGGGCGGCTCGTCGTCCATCTCGAACGCCATCGGGAACGGGGCGTGTCCGGCCAGCCGGAACCAGCGGACCTTGCGGTGCTCGCGCAGCCGTCGGGCCGCGCCGACGGCGTCGTTATGAAATCGCCGGGCCATCGGGACACGGCGGACGGCCTCCGTGAGCTCGCGTGCGGCGGTCTCTCCCCCGGGCACCGCCCGTACGACCTCCACCTGCTGCGCGTCCGCGAAAACGGCGCGCAGGGCCTGGCTCAGCTCGCTCTCGGCGACCTCGCGCTGGTCCTCCTCGGCCTGCCGGGCGGCGTGCGCCGCTTCGTAGAGCACGATCGAGGCGGCCGGGTCGAGCACTCCGGAGGTGGCCAGTTCCTGCGCGACGGAGGCCCGGCGCAGCAGATGCGCGTCCAGGGCGGCGCGTGCGGCGTCGATGCGGGCGTGCAGCCGGTCCAGTCGCCCCGCCGTCCAGCTCAGGTACAGGCCGATCGCGACGAGGACGACTAGGGCCCAGATGAGGGTTGCGGTCACGGGCGAAGGCTATCGGGGCGGCGCAGGGCCCCCACGGTGGGCCAGTGGCGGCACCCGCCGGGCCGGTCCTGCGACACCCACCGCGGGTCCAGTCCCACGCCCCCCGCGGGCCGATCCCGGCCCGGCCCCCGACTCGCAGAACCGTGCGTTGGCCAGCCCCGCGGCACCCCCGGGCCCCGCGGCACCCCCGGGCCAGCCCTGCACAACGCCCTGCGAACCGGATCCGCGCCGGCCGCCGCATGGCAGAACCAGGCGTTGGCCACTCGCGGCACCCCCATGAGCCAGTCCCACGCCCCCCGCGGGCCGCCCCCGCGCCGGCCCCGCCTGGCACCGACCGCAGGCCGGCCCCGCAGCTTCCGCCGTGGTTCAGTCCTCTGCCACCCGCGTAGGCCGATCCCCCGCCGACCGGCGCCTCTCGGCACCCGTCGGGTGGCTCAGTCCCGGGCCGACCCAGCGGCTCACCATGGATCAGCCCGCGGCACCCTGATGGGCCAGTCCCACGCAACCCTCCGTGGGCCGACCCTTCGCACCCCGTCGGGCGCGGCCCCGCCTCGCACCGACCGCGGTCCAACCCCCGCAGCTCCCGCCGCAAATCAGTCCCGCAGCTCCAGCCGCAGGTCAGTCCCACGCCACCCGCGTACGCCGATCCCCCGCCGACCCCGCGTCTCAGCACCCGCCGTGTGGCTCAGTCCCGGGCCAGGCCCAGTTTGGAGCGCAACCCGCTCGCGCCGCCGCCTCCGGTTCGCTCGTCCGCCGCCACCGCGGCCGCGCCCGCCGTCACCGTCTCGTACACGGACAGGATGTCCGCGCCGACGGTCGACCAGTCGAAGCGCCGCACATGGGCGCTGCCCCGCTCCCGCAGTTCGGCTCTGCGCTCGGGGTCGCCCAGGAGCCGTACGGCCGCCTCGGCCAGCGCGTCCGCGTCCTCGTTGGCGAAGAGTTCGCCCGCCGCTCCCTGGTCCAGCACCTGGGCGAAGGCGTCCAGGTCGGAGGCGAGGACGGGGGCGCCGGCGGACATGGCCTCGACCAGGATGATGCCGAAGCTCTCGCCGCCGGTGTTGGGGGCGACGTACAGGTCGACGCTGCGCAGGAAGCGGGCCTTGTCCTCGTCGCTGACCATGCCGAGGAACTTCACGCGCGCCTGGAGTTCCTCGGGGAGGTTCGCCACCGCCTCCTCCTCGTCGCCGCGGCCCGCGACCAGCAGGCGGGCGTTCGGGCGCTCGGCGAAGATCCTCGGCAGGGCCTTCATGAGCACCGGCAGGCCCTTGCGGGGCTCGTCGATGCGGCCGACGAAGCCGATCGTGTCCCCCTGCCAGTCGGGATTGGGCTCGGCCTCGGCGAAGAAGTCCACGTCGACGCCGTTGGGGATGACCACCGCGTCCCCGCCGAGGTGTTCCACCAGCGTCCGCCGGGCGTACTCGCTCACCGCGATCCGGGCGCTGATCTTCTCCAGGGCGGCCTGAAGGATCGAGTACGCGGCGATCATCGCGCGCGAGCGCGGGTTGGACGTGTGGAAGGTCGCCACGATCGGGCCCTGCGCCGCCCAGCAGGCGAGCAGGCCCAGGGACGGCGAGGCCGGCTCGTGGATGTGGATCACGTCGAACTTGCCGTCGTGCAGCCACCGCCGCACGCGCGCGGCGCTCAGGAAGCCGAAATTCAGCCGGGCCACCGAGCCGTTGTACGGCACCGGGACCGCGCGGCCGGCCGAGACGACGTACGGCGGCAGCGGGGTGTCGTCGTCGGCGGGGGCGAGGACGGAGACCTCGTGGCCGAGGCCGATGAAGTACTCGGCGAGGTCGCGGATGTGGAACTGGACGCCGCCCGGCACGTCCCAGGAGTACGGGCAGACGATGCCGATCCTCACGCGGCTCCTCCGGAAGGACGCGCGGGATCGAGGTCGGCGAGCCAAAGCCGCTGCAGCATGTGCCAGTCCTCCGGGTGCTCGGCGATGCCCGAGGCGAAGGCGTGCGCCAGCGCCTGTGTCATGACAGACGTCTTCTCGGCCCGTGTACCTGACTCGGGTACCTCGATCGGGGGGTGGACGCGGCCCTTCATGACGGGGGAGTCGTCGTACCACAGGGTGGCGGGGAGCAGCAGCGCGCCGGTCTGCTGGGCGAGCAGGGCCGGTCCGGCGGGCATCCGGGCGGTGTCGCCGAAGAACTCGACCTCGACGCCGGAGGCGGACAGGTCGCGGTCGGCGACCAGGCAGACCAGGCCGCCGTCGCGCAGCCGCCGGGCGAGGGTGCCGAAGGCGGAGCCGCCGCTGTGCGGCAGGACCTCCATGCCGAGGCCCTCGCGGTAGGCGACGAAGCGGTCGTAGAGGCTCTCGGGCTTGAGTCGTTCGGCGACCGTGGTGAACGGCAGTCGCAGCTTCGTGGTGACCCAGGCGCCCGCCAGGTCCCAGTTGGCCAGGTGGGGCAGGGCGAGGACGACGCCCCGGCCGGCGGCGAGCCCGTCGGTCAGGTGGTGCAGGTCCTTGGCCTCGAAGCCGCTCCGCACGCGCTCGGGGCTCCAGGCCGGGAGGCGGAACGACTCCATCCAGTACCGCAGGTAGGAGCGCATGCCGGCGCGTGAGAGCTCGGCCAGGCGCTCGGGGCTCGCGTCGGGCACCACGCGCGCGTAGTTGCTCTCCAGGCGCAGCACGCCCTTGCCGCGCTGTTTCCAGGCGAGGTCGGCGATGGTGCGGCCGAGGCGCACGGCGACCGGCTCGGGGAGTTTCCTGACGGTGCTCCAGCCGAGTCCGTACAGCGCGTCGGTCACCTGGTCCCGGGCGTTCACTTGGCCGTCTCACGTCCCTCGGTGTCCGGTGTCGCCGCCGCGGCCTCCGCCTCGGCCGACTCGCGCCGGACGGTGACCACGCGCTGGATCAGCGTGACCAGGCTGCCGACGGCGACGATCCACAGGGCGATCGGCAGCAGGTACTGGATACCGGGTACCCCGAACGCGTGCAGGCCGGCGAGCCCGGCCGCGACCAGTGAGACCACCAGTCGCTCGGCCCGTTCGACGAGCCCGTTGACGGCGACCGGCAGCCCGATCGACTCGCCGCGGGCCTTGGTGTACGACACGACCTGGCCGCTGGCCAGGCAGAAGATCGAGACGGCGCACAGGATGTTGTCGTCGCCGCCGCCCGCGTACCAGAGCGCGAAGCCGCCGAAGACCGCGCCGTCGGCGACCCGGTCGAGCGTGGAGTCCAGGAAGGCGCCCCAGCGGCTGGAACGGCCGAGCTGGCGGGCCATGTTGCCGTCGACGAGGTCGGAGAAGACGAACAGCGTGATCACGACCGTGCCCCAGAAGAACTCGCCCCTGGGGTAGAAGACCAGCGCGCCCGCGACCACGCCGGCGGTGCCGATGAGCGTGACCGTGTCGGGGCTGACGCCCCGGCGGATGAGAAACGCGGCGAACGGTGTGAGGACACGCGTGAAAAATGCACGCGCGTACTTGTTCAGCATGGCCTTCCCGAGGGTCGGTGTGGCCGCGCGGCCCCTGCTGGCCACCGGCTGGCCCATCGTAGCCACGCGCGCGCGTGGGCGACCGGCGGGCACCCGGACCCTGTGTCCCGGCCGGAGGCCGTCCCGGTCACGACCCGGTCGGACCCCTCGCCGGCATCGGCGTCACGGCGCCGGCGCGACTGCGCCGGCCACGCCCCCCAATTTCCTGCCGCACCCCCGCCCACCAGCGCCCGAGCACCGTCGCCCGGCACCGCCCCATGGCCTCGTCGCGTCCTTCGTATGGACGCACCGTGACGGGAGTGGAAAGCTCGAAGGACCGCGGGCGTCGCCGGAGCCGCCACCGCACGCGGCGCCGCCGTGTCCGCGCCCCCAATGACCTCACCGTGCTCGGGAGGCAAGAAATGGGCGACAAGGCGAACACCCACCCCGGAGCCGCCGGCAGGGCTACGGCGGCCGACCACCCCGCGTCCGTACGGAATGTGGTGCTGGTCGGCCACAGCGGATCGGGCAAGACGACCCTGGTGGAGGCTCTCGCGCTGACGGCGGGAGCGGTGAACCGGGCGGGCCGCGTGGAGGACGGCGGCACCGTCTCCGACTACGACGAGATCGAGCACCGCCAGCAACGCTCGGTGCAGCTCTCCCTGGTGCCGGTCGAATGGGACGGCATCAAGATCAACCTCCTCGACACCCCCGGATACGCGGACTTCGTCGGGGAGCTCAGGGCCGGTCTGCGCGCGGCGGACGCGGCCCTCTTCGTCGTCTCGGCCTCGGACGGCGTGGACGGCTCGACCCGCATGGTGTGGGACGAGTGCGCCGCCGTCGGCATGCCCCGCGCGATCGTCGTCACGCACCTGGAGGCGGCGCGCGCGGACTTCGAGGAGATGACGCGGATCTGCGCGGAGGTCTTCGGCGGTGACGACCCGGACGCCGTGCTGCCGCTGTACCTGCCGCTGCACGGCCCGCAGGCGCCGGACGGGCACGCGCCCGTGACCGGCCTGATCGGCCTGCTGTCGCAGAAGCTGTTCGACTACTCCACCGGCGAGCGCAAGGAGTCCGAGCCGGGCGAGGACCAGCTCCCGCTGATCGAGGAGGCCCGCAACCGGCTGATCGAGGGGATCATCGCCGAGAGCGAGGACGAGACCCTCATGGACCGCTACCTCGGCGGCGAGCAGATCGACGTCAAGACGCTGATCGAGGACCTGGAGCGGGCCGTCGCGCGCGGCACGTTCTTCCCCGTGCTGGCGGCCGCCCCGGCCGCCGAGGGCGCCCGGCAGGGCATCGGCACGGTCGAGTTGCTGGAACTGGTCACCCGGGGCTTCCCGACGCCCCTGGAGCGCGCGGCGCCCGTCGTCACCACGATCGACGGCAGGCCGCGCGAGCTGAATCCGTGCGATCCGAACGGGCCGCTGGTCGCGGAGGTCGTGAAGACGTCCTCCGACCCGTACGTCGGCCGGGTCTCCCTGGTCCGTGTCTTCTCCGGCACCCTGCGCCCCGACCAGACCGTCCACGTCTCCGGGCACGGGCTCGCCGACCGCGGTCACGAGGACCACGACGTCGACGAACGCGTGGGCGCCCTGTCCGCGCCCTTCGGCAAACAGCAGCGCGCGCTGACGCACTGCATCGCGGGCGACCTGGCGTCCGTGGCGAAGCTGAGCCGCGCGGAGACCGGCGACACCCTCTCCGCCAAGGACGACCCACTGCTGATGGAGCCGTGGCAGATGCCGGACCCGCTGCTGCCGCTGGCCATCCAGGCGCACAGCAAGGCCGACGAGGACAAGCTCTCCCAGGGGCTCTCCCGGCTGGTCGCCGAGGACCCGACGATGCGGCTCGAACAGAACCAGCAGACCCACCAGGTGGTCCTGTGGTGCCTGGGCGAGGCCCACGCGGACGTCGCCCTTGAGCGTCTGCGCAACCGCTACGGCGTCCAGGTCGACGTCGTGCCGCACAAGGTCTCCCTGCGGGAGACGTTCGCGGAGAAGTCCACGGGGCGGGGGCGGCACGTCAAGCAGTCCGGCGGGCACGGGCAGTACGCCATCTGCGAGATCGAGGTGGAGCCGCTGGCCGGCGGTTCGGGCATCGAGTTCGTGGACAAGGTCGTCGGCGGCGCGGTGCCGCGCCAGTTCATCCCGTCCGTCGAGAAGGGCGTACGGGCGCAGGCGGCCAAGGGCGTCGCGGCCGGGCACCCGCTGGTCGACGTCCGCGTCACGCTCCTCGACGGCAAGGCGCACTCGGTGGACTCCTCCGACGCCGCGTTCCAGACGGCGGGCGCCCTGGCACTGCGGGAAGCCGCGGCCGACGCCCGCATCCATCTGCTGGAGCCGGTGGCCGAGGTGACCGTGCTGGTGGGCGACGAGTACGTGGGCGCCGTGATGAGCGATCTGTCCGGCCGGCGCGGCCGGGTGCTGGGCACCGAGCAGACGAGCGGCGGGCGCACCCTCGTGCGCGCCGAGGTGCCCGAGATCGAGATCGGCCGGTACGCGGTCGACCTGCGGTCCCTGTCGCACGGCACGGCCCGCTTCCACCGCGCCTACGCCCGGCACGAGCCGATGCCGGTCCAGGTGGCCGAGCGGATCCGTCAACAGGCGCAGGACGGGTAGGGGTTGGGACGGGGCCGCTCTCAAGTGGCCTGTGTGGAACAGGTTCCTCCGGTTCGGCGGGCGGCTTCGGCCGTCCGCCGACGCATGTCGGCGGCTGCGGATACGCTGATGACCTGATCAACAGGTGTGCGGAGCACGGAAGTCGGGAAGGCCGCAGGAGCGAGAGTGGCGGCGATCGGGGGCGGGAATGACCGTTGACGGCGGTTACGCGGACATCTTCGGACCACAGGTGCCGCAGACGGGCGACGGGGGGCAGACGGCGACCTTCGCGCTGGCCTCGGCCGCCTACCGGGACAACCCCGTCGAGGACATCAAGAAGGCCGACAACGAGTGGCACCAGTCGGCGGTCAACACCGGCCGCAGCTGGGCCAGGATCTTCCGGCCCAACCTCGGCGAGGCGTTCTCCCAGGCGGTGGTCGACCGCATGCTGGGCGTCGGCCGCAAGCCGCTCATCCAGTCGTTCGGCACCGAGCCGCAGGTGGTCGTCGAACACTGTCTGGCCGCCAACCGCATTCGTCGCGAGCGCGACAAGAAGCTGGCCGGCGTCATGCTCCTGTGCGGTCTGCTCTTCCTCCCCGGACTGCTGGTCTGGCTGCTGGTCTTCCAGCTGCGGGCCACCATGGGGAAGCTGGCCGACAGGCGGGTCTCCGGGCTCGCCACCGGTCTGCTCGTCGCCGTCGGCGCCCTCGCCGTGATCTTCCTGCTCCGCATGCCGTTCACGGGCTTCTGGGGCTGGTACGCGCGCGGTGCGGTGGTCGCCCCCGTGGTCGGCTGGTTCCTCGCCAAGCGCATCTGCGAGAGCACGGCGAAGGACCTGCGTGAGCGCTGGGACAGTCTGCTCTCCGGCAGCAGCGTCGGCGCCAAGGTCCCCGAGGCGGTGCCGACCAGCCCCAACCAGACGGCGGCCGAGCAGCTGCGCCAGTCCCTGGCCCGGCTGAGCGCCGAGCAGCAGTCCAACTCCGTCTTCTACGCCGGCCCCAAGGGCATTCTGGGCATGGGCACGCGCTGGGGAGCCTGGCACCTCGCGGAGGAACTGACCCCGGTCGATCCCAACAAGGGCGTGCACGAGTTCCGCAGCTGGACGGTGATACGGGCCATCCACGACCAGCTGACCGTGCTGAACCGGCAGAGCCTGAAGACGGGCGGCTTCCCGCCCCCGTCGGTACGGCACTGGATCGTCACGCCCGTCGGCGAGAACGCCACGGCGGTGGCCAGGCCGGAGGGCACCGACGTGGAGGCGTACCAGGTCAAGCCGAAGGCGATCGAGCAGATCTGCGACCAGCAGCAGTTCGGCGGCGGCGACCGGCACTACCTCGGGGTCCAGTGGCCGCTCTGGGAGGGCCAGCTGATCATCACCATGCTGATCACCGTGACGGTGCTCCACGAGACGCTGCGCATCGAGGTCACCGGACACGCGCTCGGTCCTGTGAACGCGCTGTTCACCACCAAGCCCGAGGCGCCGACCAAGGAGGTCGCCAAGACCGTCCGCTTCTGGGAGACCCGCAAGATCAGCCTGCCGCTGGTCACGGCCGACGAGGTGGTCCGGCTGTCCGCGCGCGCCACGCTGAGCTGGTACCCGCCGCTGCTGAACTGGCTCGGCGGTTCCATCGGCCTGCCCGAGCCGTTCGGTCTGCGGCACGCCTGGGCCGACCAGCCCTGGCGGCACCGCTTCATGGCCGACGACGCGCTGCGCGCGGCCGCCCCGGTGCTGCGGGTGGTGCACACGGCCGCGCTGCGGGTGCTCAAGGAGCACGACGTGGACATCGAGAAGTTCAGCTCGCGGTCGTCGGTGCTGAGCGGGGCGGTCCAGGACCTGTCGCCCCGCAAGGCCGACACCTATGACGCGTAGGCGGCGCCTCGTCGGCCGCGGGCGGCCGCACCGCCCGGGCGACGGGGCTGCCCGCGCTCGAGCGAGGCCGGGAGGGGGGAGAGCGGGCACGGGCGGCACCCGTCGGCGCCGGGTCCGGGTCCCGCCCGCCCACCGCGACGGACGCGGCCTCGGCGTCCGACGTGCACGGGGCTAGGCCGCCGGCCAGGCCTCCGCGAGCATCTTCCGGGTGTCCGCCAGCAACTGCGGCAGCACACGCGTGTGCCCCACGACGGGCATGAAGTTCGTGTCCCCGCCCCACCGCGGCACGATGTGCTGGTGCAGGTGCGCGGCGATACCGGCGCCCGCCACGGAGCCCTGGTTCATGCCGATGTTGAAGCCCTGCGCGCCGGACGCCGTGCGCAGGGCGGTCATCGCCTGCTTGGTCAGCTCCGCGAGCTCCGCCGTCTCCGGCGCGGTCAGGTCGGTGTAGTCGGCCACGTGACGGTAGGGGACGGTCATGAGGTGGCCGCCGTTGTACGGGTAGAGGTTCAGCACCGCGTAGACGTGCTCACCGCGCCGGACGACCAGACCGTCCTCGTCGGACTTCGCCGGGATCGAGCAGAAGGGGCAGCCGTCGCCGGCCCCCGGGCCGGTCGGCTTGTTCTCGCCCTGGATGTAGGCCATCCGGTGGGGGGTCCACAGGCGCTGGAACGCGTCCTGCGTCCCCACTCCGATCTGCTGCTCCGGCTCACTCGTCATGCAAGGCAGCATATGGCTTCGCCCGATCGCGGCGTGTCGCCGGGGCGGCGGGAGGGCGGTCACCGGCCAAGCTGGGCCGGTGGACGACGACAGCCCCGCGGCTCGCTGGGAACAGCGCACCGAGATCCCGCTCTTCATGGCGTCGCTCGTCTTCATGGCCGCCTATGCCATCCGCGTCCTGGCCGTGAGCCTGCCGTCCGTCTGGCGGGACCTGTGCGGGGTCGCGCTGCTCGCCCTCTGGGTGCTGTTCGCCGTGGACTACGCCGTGCGCTGGCGCCTCAGCGGGCAGGGCCTGCGCTTCGTCCCCACGCATGTGCTGCACACGGTCGTGGTCGTCCTGCCGCTGCTGCGCCCGCTGCGGATCGTCCCGCTCTACGACGTCGTCCAGCGCCGGCACGGACAGCCCCGGCTCTCCCTGCACGCGCGCGTGATCGCCTACGCCGGCCTGTCCACCGTGCTGCTCGGCTTCGCCGGTGCGCTCGCCGTCTACCAGCAGGAGCGCGGGGCGCCCGGAGCGAGCATGCGGTCGTTCGGGGACGCCGTGTGGTGGGCCGCCTCGACCCTCAGCACGGTCGGCTACGGCGACATCGCACCGGTGACCCCCTTCGGCCGGGTGATCGCGACGGGGATGATGGCCGGCGGACTGGCTCTCCTCGGCGCGGTCACGGGGTCGTTCTCGTCCTGGCTGATGCAGACCTTCTCCCGTGAGGGAGACGAGAGGCCCCCGGGAAGCTGACCTCCCGGGGGCCCTGTGTGCCGGTGGGCGCGGCGCGGGATCAGACCTGCGTGCGCTCCTCGACGACCTTCGCGATCTTGGCGATGGCGTCGTCGAACGGGATGCCGTTCTCCTGCGAGCCGTCGCGGTAGCGGAAGGACACCGACCCGTGGGACATGTCCTCGTCGCCCGCGATGACCATGAAGGGCACCTTCTGCTTCTGGGCGTTGCGGATCTTCTTCTGCATGCGGTCGGAGGAGGAGTCGACCTCGACCCGCAGGCCCTGCTTCTTCGCGGCCGCGGCGAACTTCTCCAGGTAGTCCACGTGCGCGTCGCCGATCGGGATGCCGATCGCCTGCACCGGCGCCAGCCACGCCGGGAACGCGCCCGCGTAGTGCTCCAGGAGTACCGCGAAGAACCGCTCGATGGACCCGAAGAGAGCCCGGTGGATCATGACCGGCCGCTGCTTGGAGCCGTCGGCGGCGGTGTACTCCAGGTCGAAGCGCTCCGGCAGGTTGAAGTCGAGCTGGATCGTCGACATCTGCCAGGTGCGGCCGATGGCGTCCTTGGCCTGCACGGAGATCTTCGGGCCGTAGAAGGCGGCGCCGCCCGGGTCCGGAACCAGGGGCAGGCCCTGCTTCTCGGCGACCTGGCGCAGCGTCTCGGTGGCCTCCTCCCAGGCCTCGTCGGAGCCGACGAACTTCTCCGGGTCCTTGGTGGACAGCTCGAGGTAGAAGTCGGTCAGGCCGTAGTCGCGCAGCAGGTTCAGCACGAAGGTGAGCGTCTTGTCGAGCTCCTCCGACATCTGCTCGCGGGTGCAGTAGATGTGCGCGTCGTCCTGGGTGAAGCCGCGGGCGCGGGTCAGGCCGTGCACGACGCCGGACTTCTCGTACCGGTACACGGTCCCGAACTCGAACAGGCGCAGCGGCAGTTCACGGTACGAGCGGCCGCGCGCGTCGAAGATCAGGTTGTGCATCGGGCAGTTCATGGGCTTGAGGTAGTAGTCCACGCCCTCGTCGAGCTGCATGGGCGGGTACATGCCGTCGGCGTACCAGTCCAGGTGGCCCGAGGTCTCGAAGAGCTTCCCCTTCGTCGCGTGCGGGGTGTAGACGAACTCGTAGCCCTCCTCCTCGTGGCGGCGCCGCGAGTAGTCCTCCATGACCCGGCGGACGATGCCGCCCCTGGGGTGGAAGACCGCGAGGCCGGAGCCGATCTGTTCCGGCACGGAGAACAGGTCGAGCTCGCTGCCCAGCTTTCGGTGGTCGCGCTTCTCGGCCTCGGCGAGGAAGTCGAGGTACGCCTTCAGCTCGTCCTTGGACGGCCAGGCGGTGCCGTAGATGCGCTGGAGCATCGGGTTCTTCTCGCTGCCGCGCCAGTAGGCGGCCGCGTTGCGCATCAGCTTGAACGCCGGGATGAGGCGGGTGGAGGGCAGGTGGGGACCGCGGCAGAGGTCCTTCCAGCACAGCTCGCCGGTCTTGGCGTCCAGGTTGTCGTAGATCGTCAGCTCACCGGCGCCGACCTCGACGTCCGCGCCGTCCTCGCTGGAGGCGGAGCCCTTGAGACCGATCAGCTCGAGCTTGTACGGCTCGTTCGCCAGTTCCTCGCGGGCGGCCTCGTCGGTGACCACACGGCGGGAGAACTTCTGCCCGCGCTTCTGGATCTCCTGCATCTTCTTCTCGATGGCCTTGAGGTCATCGGGGTGGAAGGGCTTCTCGACGTCGAAGTCGTAGTAGAAGCCGTCCTTGACGGGCGGGCCGATGCCCAGCTTGGCCTCGGGGAAGAGCTCCTGCACGGCCTGCGCCATGACGTGCGCGGTGGAGTGGCGAAGGATGTTGAGGCCGTCCTCGGAGGAGATCTCGACGCCCTCGACGGTCTCGCCGTCCCGGAGCTCGTAGGTGAGGTCCTTGAGCTCGCCGCCCACGCGCGCGGCGATGATCGAGCGCTCGCCGGCGAAGAGGTCGGCGGCCGTGGTGCCCGTCGTCACCGTGCGCTCTTCCCGCTCGGAATCGCGTTGGATGATCACACGGACGTCTGACACCGGTCTCTCCTGACTGCAGGTGGGGTGCGGCGCCATACCGGGAGCGCGCGCATTACGGGATCGTACCGACCTCGGCCGCCCGACCGCGAAACGGATGACATCCGCCCAGGCCCCGCACCGGCCGAACCCGTCCCCCACACCGGGCCGAACCCGTTTCCCACACCGGGCCGAACCCTTCCCCATACCGGGCTCGGCCCGGCGCTCCCGCGCCTCAGCCGCCCCTCAGTCCCCGCCGCAGGCCTCCTCGAAGCAGTCCAGATTCTCCTGCAGGGACTTCATCAGCCGGTCCCTCTCGGCCTCGTCCACCTGCACGGGTACGACCCCGGAGGCGCCGGTGATCCTGCGGAACCCGCCCCTGCTCTCCAGCCTCCCCCGCACCCGCACCGGCAGTCCGACCAGATGGGCCTGGCCGGCGATGCGGTAGTCCTCCTCGTCGAGGCTGAGCCGGACGTAGGGGATCTCCGCCCCGGCGAGCACGCGCAGCCGTACGCTGCCCTCACCCCGCGGCCCCGACCTGCGCATCCGGACCACGGCGCCGGTGATCCGCACGGACACCGAGGGTTCCTCGCGCAGGTAGCGGGCGCCGGCCTCGCGCAGCACGGGCAGGTCGCCGGGTGAGAACTCCACGGGCTCGGCGGTGGCGGCGCAGTCCTCGGGGACCCCCGCCGCCGGCGCCCACTCGACGGCGACACGGGCGCCCTCGGTACCCCGGACGAGGGCGATCAGCGCCTCGGTCAGCTCGCGGCTGGCACCGGCCTCGACGGCGCCGTCGAAGGCGTCCATGGCGCCGGTGGCCCGCTGGTAGTCGATGGCCTCGCGGACGGCGTACAGCGCCTGGTGCAGGCGTACGGCGAGTGGGCGGGCGACGGCGACGGGGGTGAACGCGGTCAGGTGGCGACCGCCGGCCGCGGATCCGACGAGGACGGTCTCCAGCATCGCGGCGGCCGAACGCCGGTGCCGGGCGCCGTGGTAGCCGGCACGCGCGCGGGTGGCGAGGGCGCCGGCGAGGAGCATCAGCCGGGCGGCGCTCCGCAGCTGTTCCTCCACGGCCCAGGAGGCGGCCCCGGCACCGGCGGCGGGCCCGGCCGGGGTGTCCCGCCACCAGCGGATCTCGTCGCTGGGGACGGCGAGCCCGACCAGCACCTCGCGCGCGGCGGGCGTCTGGCTGCGGGCCAGCGCCTGGAGCGCCTCGCCGAGCAGGTCCTCGCTGTCGGGGAACGCACGGCTCTCGGGCACCAGCAGGCTGGTGCCGCTGGCGCCCGGTCCGGGCGGGGTCCAGCGGCCGTAGCGTCCCGGGGCGCCGCCGCGCCGCTGCCAGCCGTGCCGGCGGAGCAGGGCGCCGAGGACGGCCGGGTCCACCTCCCCCGGCTCGGGGGGACGGCTCCAGACGGCTTCGACGGGATGCGGTCGCACCGGCCGCAGGGGTTCGTCGAGCGGGCGGTGGGTCATGGTCTGCCTCCCGTCCCGACCCGCGTCATGATCTCGCACAGGGCCCGGTCGTCGAAGACGCGCGAGGTCGGTATCCGCACGGTGGTCCGCGTCCGGCCGGTGATCGGGTGGCCGGCCAGGTTGACCCAGTAGCAGCAGTGCCTGAGGTCGAGCCGGTCGTGGCCGGCCCGCAGCCACTGGTCCCGGGACCGGGGGACGATCATCACGACGAGGATCTTGTGCACCGACACCGGGGTGCGGGCGAGCTTCCTCAGGTGGTCGTTGTCGAGCGTGAAGGAGAAGAACCGGCCGGGCGGGGCGGGCGGGATCTGGTACGTGGCCTTCAGCTGCACCTTGATGGTCACCTCGTCGTCGACGGTGTGCCCCGGCGCGCTGTGGCTGACGTGCCAGTCGATGCCGTTGTCCGGGAAGGGCTGGGACAGCGAGCAGCCCGCGGCCGCCGCGACCGCGTGGAGGTAGCCCACCTGCAGTGTCTCCATGCAGGCGGTGGTGGCCAGTGTGCCGCGATGGGGGCCCGCGTGCTCGGGCAGCAGCCCGCCCCGCTCGGGCTGCGCAATCGCCATGACCAACAGCCTTCCAGGCAAAGTGGATCCCCGCACCGGGGGCCGGGTGATTCCCAGGTCGAGCCCCTGAACTGCAAAGACCCGTACTCCTGTTGTGTCCTTCCGGCGTACGGCGCAAACAGCCCGGGTATCACCAAACGGGCAGAAGACGGGGCGTCAGCTGCCGTGGGTGAACGAGGGGTTGTGTTGGTATGGCGTGCTGGTACGAGGGCCCTTTGGCGGCGTTCGACACGGAGACGACAGGGGTGGACGTCGAGACCGACCGGATCGTGTCGGCCGCGCTCGTCGTCCAGGACGCGCCCGGCATCCGGCCGCGGGTGAGCCGCTGGCTGGTGAATCCGGGCGTGCCGGTGCCCGCCGAGGCGACGGCGGTGCACGGGCTGACGGAGGATCACCTGCACCGCAACGGCCGCTGGCCGGCGCCGGTGATGTACGAGATAGCGGAGCTGCTCGCCGAACAGGCGTCAGCGGGGCGGCCGTTGGTGGTCATGAACGCGCCGTTCGACCTGACGCTGCTCGACCGCGAGCTGCGCCGGCACCGCGCTTCGTCGCTGGCCCACTGGCTGGAGCCGGCGCCGCTGCGGGTACTGGACCCACGGGTGCTGGACAAGCACCTGGACCGCTACCGCAAGGGTCGCCGCACCCTCACCGACCTGTGCGCGCACTACGGCGTCTCGCTGGCCGACGCGCACGACGCGGCCGCGGACGCGGTGGCCGCCCTGGAGGTCGTACGGGCGCTGGGCCGGCGTTTCGCCGCCCGCCTGGAACGCCTCTCCCCCGCCGAGCTGCACTCGCTGCAGACGTCCTGGCACGCGGCGCAGGCGAGGGGGCTGCAGGCGTGGTTCGCGCGCAGCGGCTCGACGGAGACGGTGGACACGTCGTGGCCGCTGCGCCCGGAGCTGCCGGCGGCGGCATGACGGGCGGTGGGGAGTATGAAGAAAGCCGGTCCGCGTGACGCGGACCGGCCTTTCCCGGTGGGCGATACTGGGTTCGAACCAGTGACCTCTTCGGTGTGAACGAAGCGCTCTCCCACTGAGCTAATCGCCCGGGAACGCACTGAACAATACAGGTCCCCGCGGGTTTCCTTCAAACCGCTCGCAGGTACGCGGTCAGTCCCCGCCGTCCGGCGCGCATCATCAGCCGGTGGTTGGCGCGGAAGACCGGCCGCCCCGGCACGGCGAACCTCCTGAGCAGCGGCTTGTTCACGTCGACGACCTGGTCGTAGCGGGCGAGGCTGCCGGAGCCGGCCGCGGTGACCGTCCAGCGGGCCCAGCCCTCGATGTCCCCGGACAGCGCGACCTCCAGCACCCCGGCCGCCGGATCGCGCCGCACCTCGCGGGCGGTGAAGGTCATGGCGTACGGCAGGAGCGAGCGGATCGTGAGGACGCCGGTGACGCCGTCGAGCCGGGTCACCGCGCGGACCTGGGGCCACCAGCGGGGATAGTCCTCGAGCCGCTCCAGGATTTCGTAGACGGCGGCCGGGGGCGCGGGCAGGGGCCACAGGCTGCGGAAGCGGTAGTGCGTCCAGTCCATGGGGGAAGTCTGCCCGTCTCGGGCGGGGATCTGAGTACGAGTTGAGTATGCGCACTCATGCCGTGCGGCGTGACGCGGGACACACTCCGATCCATGACGCACATTCCGCCCCCGGCCGAGGAGCTGCGGCTCATCGACGCCGAACTGTGGCGACTGGACGCCCGCCGCTCCCAGTTGCTGGCCCGCCGTGCCTGGCTGGTCGCCACGCTCCAGCAGACGCGGCAGCCGGTACGGCCTGCTCCGGCCGCCGCACGCCCCGAGGCGACCGCCCCGCGGGTCCAGAACGTCCTCCTGCTGCTCGGCGGTGTCCTGCTGACCGTCGCCGCGATCGCGTTCACGCTGGTCAGCTGGGGCCATCTGGGGATCGCCGGGCGGGCCCTGGTGCTGGGCACGGTCACCCTGGCCGTGCTCGCCGCGCCGGTGCTCCTGCTGCGGCGCGCTCTGCGCTCGACCGCGGAGTCGGTGGCGGGCCTGGGACTGGCACTGACGGTGCTGGACGCCTACGCGGTGCACGAGGCCGCACTGACCGGCACCGACGGCACGGGGTACACGGCGGTCGCGTCGGCGGCGCTGGCGGGGCTCTGGGCGGCGTACGGCCGCGGACTGGGCGCCCTGCGCCTGCCGTGGCCGGCCGCGCTGGTCGCCGCCCAACTCCCGCTGCCGCTGGGGGTGATCGCGGCGGGCGCCGACGCGTACACCGTCGGGGCGGCGCTGCTGGTGACGTCCGGCCTCGACACGGTCGTCGCGCTGCGGGTGACGGGCCGTCCCGTGCGCGTCACGGCCGCCGTCGGGGCCTGCGCCCTGGGCGGCTGCGGTGTTCTGGCGGCCGGCTGGCTGTCCTGGACGGCATCCGGTCCGAGCGCCGTCGCCCGTGCGGCGGCGCTCCTCGCCCTCGCGGCGGCCATCGCGCTGGGAGCCGCCCGGCGGCTGCCCGGCCCGGCCGTCGCGAGGGCTGCCGCGCTCACCGGCGGTGTGCTGCTGGTGGCGGCGGGCGGCGGCCCGGTGCGGGCCGCGCTGCCCGACGGCTGGGCGGTCCCCGCCCACCTGGCCTGCGCCGTCGTCCTGCTCGCGGCGGTACGGGGACGGCTCACCGAGCCCGTGCGGCACGGCCTGACGGCGGCGTCCGCCGCGGTGCAGACGCTTGCGGTGCTGTGGAGCGTGCCGCTGGTCCTGGTCACGCTGCTCGGCCCGCTCGGCCACCTGGAGCGGCCCTGGCCGGGCGCGCCCTCCGACGCCCGCGACGCGGTGACCGTCCACACGCCCTGGCCGCCGCACCCGGTGCAGGCGCTCCTCGTCCTGCTGGTCGTGGCGGGCACGCTCGCGCTGACCGTCCGGCACGAGACCTGGCGGCCGCGGGCCCGCACCGGTGCGCTGGGCCTGGCCTGGGCAGCGGGCGTGGCCCTGCCGGCGACCTTCGAACTCCCCTACGTGGTCACTCTGCTGACGCTGGGTGTCATGACCGCGGCGGCGGCGTTCCTGCCCACCCCGTGGGTGGCCGGCGTCCTCGCCCTGGTCACCTCGCTCCACGTGGCCTTCCTCTCCCTGGCCACGCAGAGTGCGACCCTGACCGTGCTGTCGGCGCTGACCGCGCTGTTCGTGACCGTGTCGGGGCGGCCTCGCCTCACCCCGGTCATGGCTCCGGCCGCCCTCGGGTACGCCGCCGCGCTGGCCTGCGCGACGGGCGCGGCGGCGGACTGGCAGCCGGCGCACACGGCGCTGCTGGTCCTCGTCGTCCCAGCGGCGGCGGCCCTGGTCGCCGACCGGTTCGGTCAGTCCCCGGCGACCGTGCCGGTCGAGGTGACGGGCGTGGTCGCGGGGCTGCTCGCCGTGGGTCTCGCGGTGACCGATCCGCCGATGCTGGCTCTGGTGCTGGGACTGTGCGGTGTGATCACCGGAACCGCGGCGGTCCGTGCCGACCGCCGCCCGGCCGGATACGCGGCCGGTGTCCTCTTCCTCCTGGCCACCTGGGTCAGGCTGGCCGCCTGGGACGTCACCACGCCCGAGGCGTACACCCTCCCCGTGACCGTCGCGGCCCTGGTGGTCGGCGTCCGGCGCCGGCGCCGCGAGCCGCGGACCTCGTCCTGGACGGCGTACGGGCCCGGGCTCGCCGCGACGTTCCTGCCGAGTCTCGCCGCGGTCTGGGGCGACCCGCAGTGGACGCGCCCGCTGCTGCTGGGAGCGGCGGCTCTGCTGGTCACCCTGCTGGGCGCCCGGCACCGACTGCAGGCGCCCCTCGCGCTCGGCGCCTCGGTGCTGGCCCTGGACGCCCTGCACGAGCTCGCGCCGTACATCGCCCAGGTCGTCGGCGTCCTGCCGCGCTGGGTGCCTCCCGCACTCGCCGGTCTGCTGCTGCTCGCGCTGGGTGCCACCTATGAGCAGCGGATGCGTGACGCACGGCGAGTGCGGGAGGTGCTGGGGAGGCTGAACTAGCCGGACCGGCCCCCTACGACGGCATCCTGTCGCCGAGGAGCGCCAGGTTCTCGATGGCGGCGAGGCCGTACAGCGCGGTGTCGTTGGTGGACACCCAGGCGGCCTCGCTGCCCGGCACCAGGGTGGCGGGGCCGCTCAGGGCCTCCGTCTTCCAGGGCGCCGACTCCTTGTAGCCGTCGGAGTTGTAGAACTTGTCCCAGGCTCGCTTGGCGAGCTTCTCGTCCCCGGTCTGCACGGCCGCGTACGCGTCGAGGCGCGAGTGGCCCTGGAAGAGCAGCAGGCTGCCGAAGTTGGAGCCGTAGCGTGCCGCCTGCTCGGCCTTGGTGGCGTTGAAGTAGCGGCAGTAGTCGTAGTAGGCCTCGGCGAACTTCGGCATGTCGACGAGGTGGATGAGCTCGGCGCACAGTTCGTTGAGGCCGAAGACGGCGGAGAGGTGCGAGACGCCGACGACGGGCTTGTCGGCGATGGCGAACTTCCCGGTGTCCAGGTCGTACAGGCCGGTGCCCTGGACGAAGCCGTTGGGCTGGGCGGCGATCGTCTCCATGGTCGACAGGACGCGCGCCCTGGCCTTCTCCCACTTCGGGCCCTTGCGCTCCCATTCGGTGAGCCAGGCCGACACCAGGCCGCTCCAGTCGGTGCCGAAACCGATCGACAGGGCGTGCCGGTCGGGCGTGTAGGGCTCGGTGCGGATCTTGCGGATGGGGTCGAGGACGAGGAACGTCTCGTCGGAGTCGACGTTGGCGTGCATGAGGTCGCCGACGCGCTCGTCGGCGGTGAGGAAGTAGTAGTAGCGGCGGTAGGTGGTGTTGGCGATGCGCTGCTGCTTGGCGCTGTCGGCGTAGTGCTGGACGCCGTGCCGGGTGCCCAGGCCCGCCCACTGGCCGAGGTGGTAGACGTCGACCTCGCCGGTGTGGCGGGTCATCGCCTCGGCGAAGCGGAAGATGTCGGCGCGGCCGCTGCGCAGGTAGGCGAACCAGAGCCACAGGTCGGGCGACAGCTCGGAGTTGTCCCAGGCGTATCCGCCGATGTCGTACCGCCACTGGTGCCGGACGGTGTCGTAGGTGTGCATGATGTCGCCGTAGTCCCAGAAGCCGTACCACCGGCGCATCTCCACCTGGTCCTTGTAGTAGGTGAAGAGGAAGTCGAGGTGGTCCTCGATCTTCGCCTTGGCGGGGGTGGAGCGGTCGGGCTCGGAGTAGAGGCCGGGGCCGAAGACCTTGGCCTTGATGAGCTGCTTGGGCGGGGCGGCGAGCTGCGGCAGCACGCGCACGGCCTCGACCTGCTGGGCGAGGACCTCCGGTGCGGGCGTGGACTCGTTGGCCCAGAAGAGGAGTTCGGAGGTACGGGCGATGCCGTAGGGGGTGCCGAAGCCGGGCTCGTAGTCCTCGTAGGTGATGTTGAGGCCCTCGAGCTGCTCGGGGAAGGTGTCCTGGCCCATGCCGTCGTGGTAGAAGCGCAGGTCCATGGGCTGCGCCTCGGGCGACCAGAGCCAGAGGGTGACCTCGGCCTCGTCGGTGTGGGCGTCACGGATGTCGAGCTGGGAGGGGTGGCTTTCCCAGAAGTCCCTGAGGCCGAAGGAGAAGCCGCCGCTCACCCCGCCGACGTACCCGAAGCCGGAGGCCCGCCGGCCGCCGCCGGCGGCGATCCAGCCGTAGCCCTTCTTGGTGCGCTTGCGCAGGGTGAAGCCGTCGGCGGAGAGCTGGGAGAGGGTGTAGTCGCCCCACTCGGGGATGTACTGCAGCCTGGTCGTCACCCGCTGGTCCCAGGTGGCCGGATCGGGCAGTTTCTCGCCGGCGTACTGGGCCGCCTGTACGGCCGCCCCCGGGTCGCGGCGCAGTCCGGTGATGCCCTTGACGGCCTCGCGGAGCAGGCCGGTGCCCTCGCCGCCGATGCGGATGTGACGGTCGTAGGACTCGTCGCGCATGGGCACGGTGAAGCGGACGCCGAGGCCGCGGACGAAGTCGCCGCTCGCCTTGCCCGGTTCCTGGGTGCCGTCGTAGGTGATGGTGTGCACCATGCGGAAGGAGTCGGCGCCCGCGTAGAAGTAGAGGCGGATGGAGAACGGCAGCCAGCTGCGGCTTCCCTTGCGGTGCTTGCCGTCGATGCGGACGACGGCGCGGACCGGGCCCTCCTGCTCGACGGTGACTTCGGAGATCGCGCCGTCGAAACGCTCGGTCCTGACCGTGCCCTGGTCCTCGTCCTCGATCTCGGGCTGCCGGATCAGGACCAGGCGGCCGTTCTTGGCGATCTCGGTGGATCCGCGGGTGACGGACTTGACGAGGGTGGCGCCGGACTTGCCGATCCTGGCGGTGATGACACCGGTCGAGATGTCGATGGTGCCGCCGCTCTTGTCGACGGTGACCTTCTTGGCGGGTGCGGCCGGGGTGCCGGCGGTGAGGGTGAGCTTGCCGGAGCCCGAGCTCACCGCGTGGGCGGTCCACTTCAGCGACCCGTCCGGCCAGTAGGCGATCGGCCAGGACTGCACGGGGACGTCCTTGCCGTCGGCGTCCGTCAGCGCGAAGGTCTGGTCCTCCTGGTAGGCGCCCATCGGCCAGGGCACGCCGAGGGTGGAGCCGGGGGCGGCTCCGAGGCCGCCGTCCTCCAGCCAGTCGAGGGTCACCGGGTCTGCGTCCGCGGCCTCGGCTCTCGGGGCGGCCTGCGCGTCCGTCGTCCCTAGCGCCCAGCTGAACTGTGCGGCGGCTCCGGCGACGGCAGCCGCCTTGAGGAGGGACCTGCGGGGGATGGGAGACATGGGATGCTGCCTTTCCTTTCCGTGCGGGTGCGGTGCAGGGGTGGTCAGGGGCATGACAGAGGGAGGTGCGGCGCCCGGGGCGCCGACCTGGAGAAGGGGCACCGCCCGTCAGCGGCGCCGGTAGCGCTCCTCGACGGCGACGGCCGCCGCCGCGACGGCCCCCAGGACGGGGACCGCCAGCGGCGCGACGAACATGGCGGACAGGGCCACGACGCCCAGCCCGCCGACGACCAGGAAGGACCCGGCGGGATCGAGCACGGTCCGGCGCCCGGCGCCCGCGAGCAGCGCCCGCCAGGAGTCGCCCGGCGCCCAGACGGCCGCCGCCCGCAGCAGGGCCACGGTCAGCCCGATCAGCGCGAACAGACCGACGGCTCCGACGAACGGCCCGCCGGGCAGCCCGGCCCGTGCGGCCTGGACGTCCACCCAGACCATGGCGCCCGCCGCCCAGCCGGCGAGCCCGACCGCCCACCCGCCGCGCAGCGCCGCCCGGAAGTCCGCGACGAACTGCCGCCCTCCCCCGCCCTCATGACGGGTACGCCGCCGCAGATGCCGTGCGCCGGCGGCGAAGGCCGCGGGGTAGGTGACGACCCCGAGACATGCCACGGCGATCCACACGCCGGTGAGCAGGCACTCGGCGAAGACCGCGAAGCGCTCGCCGAACACGGATTCCCTGGGTGCCTTCACACGTGTCTGCGCCATGGTGACCGCCTCAGCCCTTCAGTCCGGACGTCGCCATACCGTCGATGAGGTAGCGCTGGAAGGCCATGAAGAAGGCGATGACCGGCACCAGCGCCACCAGCGACATCGCGATCATGCTGCCGTAGTTGGAGATGCCCTCCTGGTCGCGGAACATCATCAGGCCGAGCGACACGGTGTACTTCTCGGGGGTGTTGAGGTAGATCAACGGCCCCATGAAGTCGTTCCAGGCGTTGATGAAGGTGAAGATGGCGCTGGTGATGATCGCGGGACGGCTCAGCGGCAGCACGATGGACCAGTAGGTTCGCAGGTGCCCGCAGCCGTCGAGCTTGGCGGCCTCGTCCAGCTCGCGCGGCAGCCCGCGCATGAACTGCACCATCAGGAAGACGAAGAACGCCTCCGTGGCCAGGTACTTGCCCGCCACGAGCGGCACCAGCGTGTCGGTGAGCTCGAGGTTGCGGAAGAGCACGTACTGCGGGATGAGCAGCACGTGGTACGGCAGCAGCAGCGTGCCGATCATCAGCGTGAACAGCAGGTTCCGCCCGGCGAAGCGAATCTTGGCGAAGGCGTACGCGGTCAGCGAGCTGGACAGCACGACACCGATCACGGCGAGGACCGCGTACATCAGCGAGTTCCAGAAGAAGCTGCTGACGGGAATGCCGGAGATGCCGTCGGCGAGCCCGGAGAAGTTCGCCCAGACCGGCTCGGTGGGCAGCAGGTCGAGGCTGGCGATGATGTCCTTGCTCGGCTTGAACGAGGCGCCGACCACCCAGACCACGGGATAGAGGACGACCGCGAGGACGACGAGCGCGCCCACGTGCCAGGCGATCGAGCCGGCGCGCCGCCGCTCGTTCGCGGTGCGCACGACAGGGCTGGTGGCTGTGGTCACTTGGCGGCCTCCTCGTAGTGCACCCACTTCTTCTGCGACCAGAACAGGACCGCCGTGACGAGCGCCACCGCGACCACCAGCGTCCAGGCCATCGCGGAGGCGAAGCCCATCTGGGCCTCCTTGAAGCCCTTCTGGTAGAGGTAGCAGGTGTAGACGAGCGTGGCGTCGGCGGGACCGCACCGGGTGTCGGAGACGACGTACGCGGAGCCGAACACCTGGAACGCGTGGATGGACTCCAGCAGCACGTTGAAGAACAGCACCGGGGAGATCATCGGCAGTGTGATGTTCCAGAACCTGCGCAAGGGTCCGGCCCCGTCCACCTCGGCGGCCTCGTACAGCTCCTGCGGGACCTGCTTGAGGCCGGCCAGAAAGATGACCATCGGCGCGCCGAACTGCCAGATGCTCAGGGCCACCAGCGCGTAGATGACGTAGTCCGGGTTGCCGATCCAGCCACCCACGTCGAGACCGAAGATCTTCTGCGTCCGGTCCACGACCGCGTCGTCCGAGAACAGCGCGCGCCACACGAAACCCACGGAGACGCTGGCACCGATGAGCGAGGGCATGTAGAACGCGGCCCGGTACAGGCCCTGCCCGCGCCGCTTCTGCGCCAGCAGCAGCGCGACCCCGAGCGCGAGCAGCAGCTTCAACGGAGTGGCCACGACGACGTACTTCAGCGTGACCTGCACCGACTTCTGCCAGCGCGGGTCCTGGAACATCGTCGTGAAGTTGTCCAGCCCCACCCACTGGGGTGGCGTGAACAGGTTGTAGCTGGTGAACGCGTAGTACAGCGAGGCGATCATCGGCCCCGCCGTGAGCAGCAGGAACCCGGCGATCCACGGCGACATGAAGAGGTAGCCGGCGAGGTTCTCGCGGCGCCGCCCGCGCCGCCCGGCGGCGGGAGCGGCGGACCGCTTCCCGGCCGGGCGCACGGGCGCTTCCTTGACGAGCGTCATGGTGGTACGTCCCCTCAGCCCGCGAACGCGGCCTTGGCCTCGCTGAACAGCGCCTTCGCGGCGTCGGCCGGCTTGGTCTTGCCCTGGGCGACCTCACCGCCGATGCGCAGGAACGCCGCCTCGATGACGTCGGCGCCGGACGGGTGCGGAGTGATCTTCCCGAGGACGCCGGCCTTGGCGACCTCGTCCTCGTACGCCGCGACGCCCTTGTTGTTGGCGTCGGTGGGGGTGAACGCCTCGTACTGCTCGGTCGTGGCGAGGATGCCGCGGTCGTAGCCCATGATCTTGCCGACCTCGGGGTCGTGGACCATGAAGTCGATGAACTGGGCGACTTCCTTGGGGTGCTTGGTCCCGGAGAAGGCGCTGAGCATCAGTGAACCGAGGTACTGGCCGGTGTCCTTGCCGTTCGTGGTGGGGATCGGCGCGAGCCCGTAGTCCGACTCGCCCTCGCCCTGGTAGCGGATGGAGAAGTTGTCCCAGGTGAACTCGGACGCGGCGAGCCCCGCCGAGAGAGCGGACTTGGGCTTGACCTGCTCGACCTTCTTCGGGTCGGCGACGAGCCCGGACTTCACGCGCTTGTAGCCGTCCTCCCACCACTGCGTCAGATCGTCCTCGGTGAAACCGAGGTCGGAGTCGGTGAAGAAGGCCTTGCCGTTCTGGCGCAGGTACAGGTCGTAGAGGTACATGATGCTGAAGTAGCCGGTGTCGCCGGCGATCTTCAGCTTGTCCTGGATCGTCTGGAGCGCGTCGAAGTACTCGTCCCAGGTCCAGCCGAACTTCGCCTCGACGCCTGCCTTCTTGAAGGCGTTGAGGTCGATGACGAGCGCCATGGTGTTGGCGCCGACGGGGATGCCGATCTGCTTGCCGTCGACCTGACCGTTCGCCAGGACGCCGTTGCGGAAGTTCTCGAGGTTCAGATTCCCCGCCTCCGCCTGCGCCTTGAGATCCATCAGAACACCGCGCTTGTCGTACTTGCGCAGGAATCCGACCGCATTCTGGAAAACATCCGGCGGATTCCCACCGGACGCCTGGGTCTGGAACTTCTCCCAGAACGCCTCGTAGTCGGTGAATTCGGGCTTGATCTTGATCTTCGGGTACTTCTTCTCGAAGAGCGCGATCGTCTTCTTGATGGCGATGGTGCGCGGCTCACCACCCCACCACGCGTAACGGAGCGTCACCGTCCCATCCCCGGAACCACTACCGCCCCCGCAGCCCGTCGTGGCGGCCAGCCCAAGAGTGGCCGCCGAAGCCCCGGCCACCTTCAGGATCGTTCGCCTGTCCACATTCCTGCTGGTTCCCACAGTCGGCCTCCCCGCAGCGTCGTTGCCGCTTGCATGAATCGTTTCAAGAAAGCGCTTGCTGGCACAAGGTACGAGGGGGTTGGGAGAGCGTCAATGATTCGGACAGGAATTTCTTGCCGGGCGGCCGCGGGGCGACCAGGCCGCAGGCGGCCGAAGCGGCGTCACCGGCGCGGCGAAGCGGCAGATGCGGGGCAGTTGTTCGACTGCTCGGACGACGGATGGACGTCCGTGCACTCCGAGCGAGCGGCTGAAATCCGCCGGGTTCGGAAGGCGTTGGGGCGGGTGGATGGAGACGCCGGCGGACGGGTGCGACGGGCCCACGACGGGCCGCCGCGGTGACGGACGGGTTCGACAAGCCCGCGACGAACCGCCGCGGTGACGGACGGGTTCGACAAGCCCGCGACGAACCGCCGCGGTGACGGACGGGTTCGAGAAGCCCGCGGCGAACCGCCGCGGTGACGGACGGGTTCGACAGGTGCGCGACGAACCGCCGAGGCGACGGTACGGGTGTACGCGCAGCCTGTTCGGGGTGCGGTGCCCGGGCATGCCGGGGAGGGACTGCCCTGATCAGCACGGTTGTCGGGGAGGTGGCGGGGCGAGGGGCGCCTGGACGGTTGCCCGGGGAGGCGGTGGGCGGGACGGCCGCTTGCGCGCTTGCCGGGAGCGGCCGTGAGGGGCGCTTGGGCGGTGGCCCGGGGACGCGGTGGGCGCGACGGCCGCTCGGGCGGTTGCCGGGAAGGCGGCGGATGTTACGGCCGCCCGCACGATCGCCAGGGAGTCAGTGGGCGTGACGGCTGCCCGGAGTGCCGCGCAGGCGGCGTGACGGTCGCTCGGGCTGTCGCCGCCACGAAGGGAGCGGCGAACACGGCGGCTGCCCGGGAGGTCGACACGAGGCGGCGGACACGACGGCCGGCCGGACGGACGGACGGTCGACATAGAGGCGGCGGACGCGACGGCCGGCCGACGGTCGCCGTGGTGCCCAAGTGACGGCTCCCCTCGTCCGTTGCCGGGGAAGCGGCAGGCGTGACGGGCCGCCCCTGGCACGCTCGCCTGCGGTGATGCCGAGAACCGGACACGGCCCGTCGGCGGCAGGGGTCCACGCGCCGCGACGGCACCCGCGCGCAGAGACCGCAAGCGTCCGCCCACGGACGAGGGCGACGAAGACCCCGGGAAGCGGACATCCCCGCCCGCGCGAGGCTGACATCCGTGCGCACAGGACGGCGACGTCCACGCGCGGAGGGAGGTGACGGCCGCGCACAGGGAGGCGACGGCGGTGTGCAGAGGGGGCGACCGTCCGCGCGAACGTCGGCGCTCCTAGCACACACGACGGCGGCCCGCCTGCTCTGTCGCAGACGGGCCGCCGTCCCGGGTGGGCGATACTGGGTTCGAACCAGTGACCTCTTCGGTGTGAACGAAGCGCTCTCCCACTGAGCTAATCGCCCGGGCGCAGGAAGAACATTACCCCATGTCAGGGGGTACCTGTGACCACGACCGGGCCGGCTCCCGCGCCCCCTCCAAGGATCACTGGTCCTTGATCTTCCACGGCATCTCGAGGCCGAACTTCCACAGGTAGATCCCGACGATCACCGCGACGATCACGAGACCGACCGAGGTCAGGATGATGTTGCGTCGTCGGACCTTCGGGTCGAGGGCACGCTGGGCCGCCTCGGTGACCTTGCGCTTGGTCCAGCGCAGGACCAGCTGGGCCCAGACGAACTCGGTCGCCCAGATAGCCATGCCGCCGAAGATCACGACCCAGCCGGGCCCGGGCAGCGGCAGCATGATGATGCCGGCGATCACGACCGCGAGGCCCACGATGAAGATCCCGACCTGCCAGCTCAGGTGCAGGATGCGACGCGCCTTGATGAACTCCGGCGCCCGGGATCCGAGCCCTTGCTCCTGCTCCTCCGCCGCCGCCCTGTCGGTCCTCGCGTCGTCCGCCGCCATGGCAACCTCGCCCGGCTCGTCACTCCCCGTATTCATACGGCCAAACCCTACCCGAAGAGATTCGGGTCACTGAAATGGTGGTACTTCACGAACGATCTCTCGGCCGGAAGAGTTACGTAAAGGCACGCAAAACACGCAGAGGGGTTTACAACGGCACCGTAGGTGGCATGTCGATTTCGCCGACGTGCGAATCCCCGAGCGCACACTGAGCGAAAGGCCCTGGCGCTTATGAACACCACGGTCAGCTGCGAGCTGCACCTGCGCCTCGTTGTGTCGAGCGAGTCCTCCCTGCCTGTCCCCGCAGGCCTGCGGTACGACACGGCCGACCCCTACGCCGTGCACGCCACCTTCCACACCGGAGCCGAGGAGACCGTCGAGTGGGTGTTCGCCCGCGACCTCCTCGCGGAGGGCCTGCACAGGCCCACGGGCACCGGCGACGTCCGCGTCTGGCCGTCGCGCAGCCACGGTCAGGGCGTCGTGTGCATCGCCCTCAGCTCCCCCGAGGGTGAGGCCCTGCTGGAGGCCCCGGCGCGGGCCCTGGAATCCTTCCTGAAGCGCACGGACGCCGCCGTGCCCCCCGGCACGGAGCACCGTCACTTCGACCTCGATCAGGAGCTCTCGCACATCCTGGCGGAAAGCTAGGGCGAGACTCCCGCTGAGCTGCCCGGCGCCGTCCACTCGGGGAGACGGCTCGGGCCAGGACAACCGCATAGGGCATGCGCCGGCGCCGTGCCACGGGTCCCCGTGGTGCGGTGCCGGCGTGTCCTGCGCCGGTTCCGGGGCGCGACCGCTCGTGGCTTGACGGCCCGGGGCCGCTACCATCGGCCAGCATCGGCGGGCGTCGGCCCGACCCACCAGGCCAGGGAGCGAAACGTGCTGATCACCCACGACACCCGGTGTGCGCTCGACGCCGTGGTGGATCTGGTGAACACCGCACCGGAGGACGACACCACGCCGGACGGGCTTCCAGATGTGGCCACCCTCGCTGATTTCGTACGAAAGCACGAAATCAGCGACGTCGGTGTGCTCTCCGAGTTCGACCTGTCGGCCGTGCGCAAGATCCGCGGGCGGTTCGCGGGCATCTTCGCGGCGCCGGACCCGCGTACCGCCGCCGGACTGATCAACGAGCTGGTCGCCGCCGCCGGCACCACGCCGCGGCTCACCGATCACGACGGCTACGACTGGCATGTGCACTACTTCGCCCCGGGCGCCTCGGTCGCGGACCATCTGGCGGCCGACTGCGGGATGGCGCTGGCCTTCTTCGTGGTGGCCGGGGAGCAGGAGCGGCTGCGACGCTGCGAGGCCCCGGACTGCCGGCGCGCCTTCGTCGACCTCTCCCGCAACCGCTCCCGCCGCTACTGCGACAGCCGCACCTGCGGCAATCGCCTCCACGTGGCCGCGTACCGCGCACGCCGCAAGGAGGCGGCGGGCTGAGGGGCCGATCCGCCTGCGCCCTCCGGGTCGATCACGGACTCGCCGATCGTCACAGGTGCTCGATGGCGAAGGCCGGCGGGGCCGACGCGGGCCCGGCGGGTGGCGCCGGGTACCGCGGGTACGGTCACAGCAGCAGCAGATCGTGCAGCGCAGCCATGAGCAGAAGACACCCGATCACCGCAAGGAAGATCATCAGCGGTGGCTGGGAAAGGGCGAAGAGGCAGCCGCGCGGCTCGTCCTGAGGTGGCGCGGCGTCGCTCTGTGTCGTGTCCAGCATCTCGCGGCGATGATGACGCAGGCCGGACCGGCGACGCGATCAGCCCGCCCGGATTGAGCGGGTGTTCGCCGTTTTCGTGAGGTCGGTTTCCAGCCTTGATCACTTCCGCGCGCGGGCGGCTCGACTGTGTCGTTTCAGGCGTGGGGCCGCGGCTGGCGCCGAGCCGCCGCCTCCCCTGCACGTCGGCCCACGGCGGGTGCCGTAGCGGTCGGGTACGGCACCGCTTCATATGCCGTGCTTCTTGAGGATGGCCTCGATGTCGCTGAAGTCGTCGGAGGCGGTCGCCCGGGGTGCGGCGGCGGGCCGGGAGGCCGGGCTGCTGCCCTGGCCGAGGGAGGGCGCCGAAGCGGCCGGGGCCACCGCGTCGGCCTGTGCGGCGCGCGCCGCCGCCTTGCGCTCCTTGCGGGTGCCGCCGCGTCGGCGCTCCACGACCCGGGTGGTCGCGAAGAGCGCCCAGGCCGCGCCGAGCACGCCGAAGCCGACCCAGGCCGTCGGGCTGAAGGCCGTGTCGGCGACCCACTCGACGATCCCGGTCATCACCAGGCCGAGGGGGACGAGCGAGTAGGCCGCGATGCGGGTGGCCGTCAGGAAACGCTTGCGGTAGGCCGTGATCGCGGCGATGCCCAGGCCGGCCGCGGCGACGGCGGAACAGACGGTCTCGGCAATCATCCGGTCCTCCAGGCGGCGTGCTCGGGCAGGTGTGGTCGGGCTCGGCGCCGCGGCAGGGCGGCGCTTCGTCCCCTCCATCGTGCACCTGCACGGCGCTCCCGGGCCATGGCCCGAGCGGACATCAGGGACATCTCCGGGTCGCCTCCTCCGTAGGTGCCGGCCTGACTCCGTGCCTACGGATGCGCCCGTCGGGGTCGGCTCCTCCGGGGGTGCGGGTCGAGGACGGCTCCTCCGGAGGTGCCGGCCGGAGTCCGTGCCTATGGAGGCGCCGGTTGGGAGCGGCTTCGCCGGGGGTGCCGGTCGCGTCGACTTCTCCGCAGTCGCCGGGCGAGGTCGGCGCCCTACGGGAGTGCCGGGCGAGGTCGGCCCCTGCCGGGGTGCCGGGCGAGGTCGACTCCTCTGGGAGCGCCGGGCGAGGTCCGCCGCTTCGGGGGTGCCGGCCCGGTTTGACTCCGGAGGCACCGGGCGAGGTCCGCCCCTTCGGGGGTGCCGGGCGGAGACGTACCGGCGGTGGGGGCGGGCGGTCGCGGTGGTGCGGTGGACCGGATTGGGGTGGCGGGGCAGGGGCTGGAAGACTGGGGGCATGAGCGACTCCTCCCCGGCCTCCGCCCCGGCGCCCGTCCCCTCCCGCCCCGCCGTCGTGCTCGACGTCTGGTGCGAACTGCAGTGTGCGGACTGCCGCAGTGCCCTCGACGACCTCCGCGCCCTGCGCGAGCGCTACGGCGACCGGCTGGAGCTGCGGCTGCGGCACTTCCCGCTGGAGAAGCACAGGCACGCCTTCGCCGCCGCCCAGGCCGCCGAGGAGGCCGCGGAGCAGGGACAGGGCTGGCCGTACGTCGAGGCGGTGCTGGGCCGGGTCGAGGAACTGGAGCGTAAGGGGGAACCCTTCCTGGTCGAGGTCGCCGGGGAACTGGGGCTGGACGCCGAGGAGTTCGACACCGCGCTCATCGACGGCCGGCACATCCTGATCGTGGACGCGGACCAGGCCGAGGGCAAGGCGATCGGCGTCACGGGCACCCCGACGTACGTGATCGGGGGCGAGCGGCTCGACGGAGGCAAGAGCCAGGAAGGGCTGCGCGAGCGCGTCGAGGAGATCGCGGACCGGCTGCTGGCCGAGCAGGGATGAGGTCCGCTCAGAGCAGGTTCTTGTACATCGAGTAGCCCACCGTCACATAGCCGAGGGACTCGTAGAGCCGCTCGGCGGGGGTGTTGCCCGCGAAGACGTTGAGGCCGATGACGCGCTTTCCCGCGGCGACGGCCCGTGCCTCGGCCAGCAGCATCAGGGAACGGCCGTGCCCCCGGCCGCGGAAGGCCTCGTCGGTCTCGACGTCGTACACGTACGCCCGGTCCTGATGGAAACCCAGCCAGAGGGTGCCGACGCGGGTGCCCTCGTGTTCCAGGACACTGAGGAGCATGTCCTCCGTGTTCCGGCCGTGGGGCAGGAGACGTTCGGTGTCGCGCTCGGCCTTGGCGCGGGCCTCGGCCTCGCCGGCCCCCCGGCTGCTCCAACTCCGGGCGTACTCGTCGACGCCGTGCTGCCGCCAGGGTCCGTACTCGTCCTCGGTGAGAGGTCGGCTCCGCGTCCCGGGCGGCAGTTCGGGGGCCACGGTGCCGAGGGGTTTCTCCATGCCGCGGTTGCGGTGGAGGTAGCCGAGTGCCGTGGCGAGGCGCAGGGCGCCCTCGGCATCGGCGGGGATCCGTGTCTCGATCGTGCGGCAACCCCAGCTCCGTGCCACCTCCTCGGCGGCCAGCGCGGCGACCGTGCCCCGGCCGCGCCGGCGGTCCGCCTCCTCGATGCGCAGGTCCTCGATACGGGCGACGGAAGGCCCGAAGCCGGGATGGGTGGACAGGTGTATCCCGCCCACGGGACGGCTGTTCACGCACACCTGGTAGCGGCGGGAGAGCGCCCCGTCGGCGGCACGCTGGAGCGGCTCGGTCGGCCGCAGGGTCGTCGTCATCACGGGTGTTCTACCCCGCCGCCGTGCCCCGGGTCAGCCGAATTCTCCGGCCGCTCCCGCTGCCCTCGGACCCCTACGGGTCGAGGTCGTCGCCCGCCCGCTCGTCGAAGATCCGCATCGCCTTGGCGGTCACCGGCCCCGCCGTGCCCGGCAGTTCCCGGTCGTCGACGCGGTGGACCGCCTGGACGTCGCGCAGGGTGGAGGTCAGGAAGACCTCGTCGGCCTGGCGGAGCACCTCCAGCGGCAGGTCGGTCTCCTTCGCGCCGGTCCACTCGACGGTCAGCTCGCGTGTGATGCCCGCGAGGCAGCCGGAGGCGAGCGGCGGGGTGTGGATCTCGCCGTCGAGGACGACGAAGACGTTCGATCCGGTGCCCTCGCAGAGCTGTCCCACCGTGTTGCCGAACAGGGCTTCGGAAGCGCCGTGTTGGTGCGCGCGGGCCAGCGCGACGACGTTCTCGGCGTAGGAGGTGGTCTTCAGGCCGGTGAGCGCGCCGCGCTCGTTGCGGGTCCAGGGGACCGTGATCACGGCCGTGGAGTCGGGACGGCGGCCGGTCTCGCCGAGCGCGACGACGAGGGTCGGTCCCTCCTCGCCCCGGTCGGAGCCGAGCGGACCGTGGCCGCCCGTGTAAGTGATGCGCAGACGGCCGAGAGGCATCGGGTTGGCCTCGAGGACGGCGGCGCAGGCGCGGCGGACCTCGTCGTGGTCGGGGTCGGGCAGACCCAGGCCGCGCGCGGAGCGGGTCAGCCGGTCGAGGTGGCGCGTCAGCGCGAACGGCCTGCCGGCCACCGCCTTCACGGTCTCGAAGACGCCGTCGCCCACGGTCAGGCCGTGATCGAAAACGGAGACGCGGGCGGACTCCATGTCCTGCAGCCCGCCGTCCAGCCAAAGCTTCACTGGTCCCTACCTCGCAAGTCCGTACCGGGAGCGTCGCGGCGGCCGGGGACCGGGAGATCGTCCCCCGGGTCGGCACAGTGCGTCAGGGTCCGCCCCTCCACCTCGTACGCCCCCGACGCTACCGCGAGCAGTCGGGCCGCCTTCAGCTCGGTCTCCCGCCACTCCGCCTCGGGGTCCGAACCCCAGGTGATGCCGGCGCCGGTGCCGAAACGCAGGGCGCCTTCCGCCCGGTCGATCCAGAAGGTGCGGATGCCGACGGCCAGCTCGGCCGTGCCCCGGTCGGCGTCGACCCAGCCGATGCCGCCGCAGTACGGGCCCCTGGGGGCGGTCTCCAGCGCGTCGATGATCCTCAGGGCGCTGGACTTGGGGGCTCCGGTGACCGAGCCGGGCGGGAAGGCGGCCTCGAGGAGCTCCGGCCAGCCGGAGCCCTCGCGCAGCTCGCCGCGGACGGTCGACACGAGGTGGACGAGGCCCGGGTGCTTCTCCACCGCGCACAGGTCGGGCACGGTGACGCTGCCGGTGGCGCAGACCCGCCCGATGTCGTTGCGGACGAGGTCCACGATCATCACGTTCTCGGCGTAGTCCTTGTCGAGGAGATCCGCCTCCGTCCGTCCGGTGCCCTTGATCGGCCCGGACTCGACGACCCGCCCCTCGCGGCGCAGGAACAGCTCGGGGGACGCGGTGGCGATCTCGACGCCGCGCCCGGGCAGGCGGATCGTTCCTGCGTACGGTGCCGGGTTGCCGCGGGCGAGCAGCGCGGTCAGCGCGTCCACGTCGGCGTCGGGCGCCACGGGCGCGGAGAGGACACGGCAGAGGTTGGCCTGGTAGACGTCGCCCGCCGCGATGTGCTCGCGGATGCGCCGCACCCCGGCCGTGTACGCGGCGCGGTCGAGGGACGACGTCCAGTCACCCGCCGCGGGTCCCCGCCACTCCCCCGGCACGGGCGCGGGCACCGGCTGCACGCGGACGTCCGCGAAGCGGGCGCAGACCAGGCTGCCCTCGAAGCCGGCGCACACGGCCCAGAAACCGGTGGAGTCCAGGGCCGCGGGATCGTCGGTGACATCGAGGAGGCCGGTGGCGACGCGGTCGCCGAACCGGGCGAGAGGAGGGAGGTCGAGCACGGTGCCGAGTCTAGGCGGGCGTCGCGGGGCTGGTCCGGGCACGTCCCGGCGGGGGCCCGAGCGGGTAGGCGGAGTGGCACCCGGGGGAGCGCAGCGCAGCACGCTGCACAAACGCGTTTTTGTGCTGGCCCAGGAATCCGCTAGAGTTCAACACGTCGCCGGGACGCGCAAGCGGACCGAAACGACAGGCGGACGTAGCTCAGTTGGTAGAGCGCAACCTTGCCAAGGTTGAGGTCGCGAGTTCGAGCCTCGTCGTCCGCTCGAAGGAAGTAGGGATCTTCCCGGTCCCCTACACTCCTGGTGGAGTGGCCGAGAGGCGAGGCAACGGCCTGCAAAGCCGTCTACACGGGTTCAAATCCCGTCTCCACCTCCAAGGACGATTAGCTCAGCGGGAGAGCGCTTCCCTGACACGGAAGAGGTCACTGGTTCAATCCCAGTATCGTCCACTGGATCTTCGGATCCCCCGCGCGATTAGCTCAGCGGGAGAGCGCTTCCCTGACACGGAAGAGGTCACTGGTTCAATCCCAGTATCGCGCACGCAGTATCCACGGCCCGCGGGTCGTGGTCCCGAGGACGATTAGCTCAGCGGGAGAGCGCTTCCCTGACACGGAAGAGGTCACTGGTTCAATCCCAGTATCGTCCACACACCGGAGCCCCCGGCCGCCTCAGCGGCCGGGGGCTTCTCCGTATGCGCTCAGCTGGAGAAGAGCATGTGCCCGAAGCTCTTGTGGCGGTGGTGGCCGTAATGACCGCCGTGGCCGCCGTGCGGGGCGCCCCACGCCGGAGCGGGCGGGGCCGACGGGTAGGCTTGGGGGGCGGCCGGAGGCGGCGGGGCCGGCTGGGACCACTGGGACTCCAGGCGGGTCAGCGCCTCCAGCTCCCCGTAGTCGAGGAAAATCCCGCGGCAGTTGCTGCACTGCTCGATCTGGACGCCGTTGCGGTTGTAGGTGTGCATCGGAGCGTGACACTTCGGACACTGCATGGTTCGGCTCAACTCCTCGCCGGTCGGTCCTGCTTCGCGTATCGCCAGGACAGACTCTGTCCGGCTGCGGTCGGTTGCACCCTACTTCGCGGAGCTTGGCGCCAACTGCGGAGGTACGGACCCCATTCGGGCACAGGCGTCGACGAGCGCCTGCTCGACCTCGTCGAGGGGCCGGCCCTGGGCCAGCGCCTTGGCGAGGGCGCGGGCCGCGGTCTGGACGGTGAGGGCACGGGCCGGGACGTCGAGGGCGGGCCAGGGATCGCCGGCGGCGGGAACGGCCGGGCCGTGCGCGTCCCGGTACGCGGTCAGGAAGCGGGTCCATTCGTCGGGCGGGAGCAGGCCGCAGGCGTACCAGGCGGCCGGGCGGGCGAGGTCCCAGGCCGGGACGCCGACGCCGAGGTCGTCCACGTCGATGAGGCGCCAGGGGCCGTCGGACCCGGGGTGGCGGACGAGCTGGCCGAGGTGGAGGTCGCCGTGGCAGAGGGTGGTGGTGTCGGGCATGGGCGCTTCGGCGCGGGCCCAGGCGGGGAGGGTGTCCCAGGCGCGCAGGACGGGGGCGGCGGCGGGGTGGGGGCCGGTCGCGCGCAGGCGGGTCACGGCGTGGGCGGCCTTGGCGGGCCCCCGCATCGGGGGAAGCCCGGTCCTCGGGGCGGGGCTGCGGTGGAGGCGGGCGAGCAGGGCGCCTGCGGCTTCCCAGGGGGCGGCGTCGGGGTCGTCCGGGTCCACCGGGGTGCCGTACGGCCAGAAGGTGACGAGGCGGTCGTGCAGGGTCACCGGTGCCGGGGTGAGCGGAGGGAGGAGTACGTCCGGGAGGTGGGCGGCGGCCGTGAGCCGGGGGGTCAGGTCGGCGGGGGTGGTGTCCTGGGCGTGGGCCTTGGCGACGGTGCCGGCGTGACGGACGACGGTGGCGTCGGGGCGGTCGGCGAGGGTGGCTGCGCCGCAGGGGCAGTTCGGGGTGGCTTGGTGCGCCTGTGCCCTGGCTCGGAGGGTGAGGTCGGTGAGCAAGGGGGTGGCGGTCATGGGGCTCCCTGGGCGTGCGGGTTTGTCGGCGAGGGTACGCGGCGGGCCGGTCGGGGCCGGGGTGCTGGGGCTGGGGTGAGGGGTGGGGGTGGGGCGCGCAGCCCGGCGCTTTCGGGGGTGCGCGGTTGGGGGACGCGGGCCGGTCGCGCAGCCCGGCGCTTTCGGGGGTGCGCGGTTGCGGGACGGGGGCCGGTCGCGCAACCCGGTGCTACGGGGTGCCGCCCGCGCCCACCCGTGCCGCCCCAGGCGGCACGACTGCCCGCGGTGGGGCGGCACGGCTGGGCGCCGAGGCGGAGCGCGGCAGGCAGGCCCGCGGTGGGGCTGATGACCGGGCCCCACGTCGGGGCGCGCGGCACGACTGCCCGCGGTGCGGCGGCACGGCCGGGCGCCGAGGCGGAGCGCGACACGCAAACCCGCGGTGCGTCGGGATGGGTGGGCGCCGAGGCGGGGCGCGCGGCACGAACGGCCGTGGTGGGGCGGCATGGGCCGGGCCGCTGTGCCGGGCGTGGCCTGCCTGTGTGGGACGGGTGGCGTGTGCGCGTGGTCCTGGGCCGGCTGCTGGGCGCTGGGCGTGGGAAAAGCAATGCCGGCGCAGCTCCCCAGCTGCGCCGGCATTTGTGCCGTCCGCCGCACCCCCGTCCCCACGGGGTTTCATGGGTGGATGTCCCCGCCCGGACCGCTCTTCCGGGCCTGGGGTCGCCGCTCAGCGCCCCAGCATCACGCCCACGGACGACGCCTGTGTGGCCACTGTCTCCCAGCCGTCGAAAACGACGAGGAGCAGGACCGCCAGGGGGAGGGCCATGAGCGTCGCCACCAGGGGGTGGCGGCGGCCCTGCCGGCGGGGGCGGAACGCGGTGCGCTCCTGGGTGCGGATCAGTGTCCGCGGTGCCGTCTGGGCCATGGTCCCTCTCCTGACCGTTCTCCGGTTGTCGTTGGCAGCGGCGGGTGTCTGACCTCGGGGGACGAGTGCTGCACCCGCCGCTTGACCTCAAATCTAGGCGTGCGGCGGGTGCCGGGCGTCATGCCCTCGTACCGATTGCCGGGCCTCCCGGAGTAGGAGCCGTGACCAGCGGAGTACTCCCCTGGGTGGAGACCGCGTCCCAGGTCTCGGGGTCTTCCCGGAGGGGTCGCCCGGTACCGGTCTGCTTTTCCGAGTTGTCCCCGCGGGGTACCGGCTGCTCGACCAGGGCGAGGACTCGGTTCGCCATGAACCGGGCCGTCCGGACGACGGACCCGTTTCGGGTGACTTCGCTCACTTCCACCACCCCTCGCCGTACCGCCGTCTCCACCCGGCGGCCCGCCCTGCCGGCCACCACCTCGTACGTCCGTGTCGTGTCGCCGGCGTCGACGACTATCTCCACTCGGTCACTCTTCACGGGTTCAATCCCCCTTTCGCGACGCGTGGTTGAGGTCACGGCAAAGACAACGCACGCCTGTTCGCAGGTGCCCTGACCACTCTTCAAGTCTCCCACCCGGCACTGACAATCGATCGGCTCGAGAGGGCGCGGCCTCTGCGCGCGAACGGCCGTGGAAACGTAAGCTGTGCCACGTCACACGGACCGGGCAGCGGGGATGAACATGGCGATGATGCGCCTGAGGCGCGAGGACCCGCGCGTCGTCGGCTCGTTCAGGCTTCACCGACGGCTCGGCGCGGGCGGGATGGGCGTCGTCTATCTGGGCTCCGACAAGAAGGGACAGCGGGTCGCGCTGAAGGTGATCCGGCCGGATCTGGCGGAGGACCAGGAGTTCCGGTCGCGGTTCGCGCGCGAGGTCTCCGCGGCGCGACGGATCAGGGGTGGGTGCACCGCCCGGCTGGTCGCCGCGGACCTGGACGCCGACCGGCCGTGGTTCGCCACCCAGTACGTGCCCGGTCCCTCCCTGCACGACAAGGTCGTCGACGAGGGGCCCCTCGGAGCCGCCGAACTGGCGGCGATCGGGGCCGCGCTGTCGGAGGGGCTCGTCGCCGTCCACGAGGCCGGGGTCGTGCACCGTGACCTGAAGCCGTCGAACATCCTGCTCTCCCCCAAAGGGCCGCGGATCATCGACTTCGGCATCGCCTGGGCGACGGGGGCCTCGACGCTGACGCACGTCGGTACGGCGGTCGGTTCCCCCGGCTTCCTGGCGCCCGAGCAGGTACGGGGCGCGGCGGTCACCCCCGCCACCGACGTCTTCTCGCTCGGCGCCACGCTCGCGTACGCCTCGATGGCCGACTCGCCCTTCGGACAGGGCAGTTCCGAGGTGATGCTGTACCGGGTAGTGCACGAGGAGCCCCAACTGCACGGCGTACCGGACGCCCTGGCCCCATTGGTCCGGGCCTGTCTGGCAAAGGATCCGGAGGAGCGGCCCAGCACGCTCGATCTGTCGCTGCGGCTGAAGGAGATCGCCGCCCGTGAGGCGCAGGGGCTGGCGGACGCCCGGCCGCCCGGGCCGCGGGCCGATGAGGCGGACCGGCCGACCGGACGGCTGACCGACCCCGGCTATCCGCAGCGCACGCTGCGCCAGCCGGGCACGCCGGCGCCGCGGGGCGGGGTGCCGTCCTCGCGCGGCTCGGTGCCTCCGCGGGACGCCACACCGTCCAGGGGCGGGAGTGCCTCGCGGGGCGGGAGCGCTCCGCGGAACGGCGGAGCGCCCTCTTCGTCGAGGAACGGCGCCCGGCCCTCCTCGGCCGGCCGGACCACGCCCGCCGCCCGCAACACCCGTTCCGGCAGCGGCAGTCGGCCGGTCCCGCGCGGCAGGGCCGGTCGTCCGGCGCCGAGGGCCACGGGGCTGGGGAGGCGGCCCGCCAATCCGCGGCTGCTGCGGCAGCGGCTGTTCGTCTTCGTCGTGGTGACGCTGCTCGTGGCCCTAGGCATCGCCGTGGTCCAGGGCTGCCAGGGGCCGGCCCGTGGGCTCGGCGGCGGCGACGGCGTCGTGAAGGACCAACGGCAGGCGCAGGAGCACGTACGGCCTGAGGCCGACGGGGCGCCGGGCGGGTAGGCCCGAGGGGTCCGGGCGTGACCTCCGGTCCGCGGGACGCGGGGCTGCGGCCGTCGTCGGCGCCGGTGAGCGGAGCTCGGTGCTCGGTGCCTGCGGCCGCAGGGTGGGAGGCGCCGACGCGATCGAGTGGCGCCGCCTGCGGGTGCGCCCGCGCAGCGGCGCCCCTGGCGGAGGCGTCGTCGGCGGCACCGTCGCCGTCCGAACGAGGGCGGCCCGGCGGCGAGGAATCGAGAACCCGCGACGGCGTCCCCGCGTTGTGCGAGCCGAGCCCCGAGCCTCGGGGTGATCCGGGCAGACAGCCTTACGCCCGGGGGCGGCCCGTCGCCACCGCGTAGAAGGCGACCGCGGCCGCCGCGCCCACGTTGAGGGAGTCGACTCCGTGGGACATGGGGATGCGGACCCATTCGTCGGCGGCCATCAGGGCCTGCGTGGACAGGCCGTCGCCCTCCGCGCCCAGCATGAGGGCCACCCGGTCCATCGTGTGGGGGGCGGCCTCGTCGAGGCTGCGGGCCTTCTCGTCCGGAGTGAGGGCGAGGAGCGTGAAGCCGGCCTCGCGGACCGAGTCCAGGCCCTTGGGCCAGGTGTCCAGGCGCGCGTAGGGCACGGAGAAGACCGCGCCCATCGAGACCTTCACGCTGCGGCGGTAGAGGGGGTCGGCGCAGTCCGGGGAGAGCAGGACGGCGTCCATGCCGAGCGCGGCGGCCGAGCGGAAGATCGCGCCGATGTTGGTGTGGTCGTTCACCGATTCCATGATCACGACCCGGCGGGCCGTGCGCAGGAGTTCGGCCGCCGTGGGCAGCGGCTTGCGCTGCATGGAGGCGAGGGCGCCGCGGTGGACGTGGTAGCCGGTGACGCGTTCGGCGAGCTCCGGGCTGACGGCGTAGACCGGTGCCGGGAGCTCGTCGATGACGTCGCGCATGACGTCGACCCACTTGGCGGAGAGCAGCATCGACCGCATCTCGTAGCCGGCTTCCTTGGCGCGTCTGATGACCTTCTCGCCCTCGGCGATGAACAGGCCCTCGGCGGGCTCGCGCCTGCGGCGCAACTCCACGTCGGTCAGGCCGGTGTAGTCGCGCAGGCGCGGGTCGGCGGGGTCCTCGACGGTGATGAGATCGGCCACAGGGGTGATACTGCCTTGTCCTGGGTGCGGTGCCAACGGCTCGGTACGGGTTCTGTTACCCCGGGTTACGTCAACGTCCGGGGGCCGACGGTGACGACCTCGCCGATGACGATCACCGCCGGGGGCTTGACCTCCTGCGTGCGCACCGTCTCGGCGACCGTCGCCAGAGTCGCGTCGACGCGGCGCTGGGCGGCGGTGGTGCCCTCCTGCACGAGGGCGACGGGGGTGTCGGCCGGCTTGCCGTGGGCGACCAGGGTCTCGGCGATCTTCCCGATCTTGTCGACGCCCATGAGGATCACCAGCGTGCCGGTGAGCTTCGCGAGGGACGGCCAGTCGACCAGGGAACGCTCGTCGTCGGGCGCCACATGGCCGCTGACCACGGTGAACTCGTGCGCGACCCCGCGGTGGGTGACCGGGATGCCGGCCGCGCCCGGCACCGAGATCGAGCTGGAGATGCCCGGGACGACCGTACAGGGGATGCCGGCCTCGGCGAGCGCGTGGAGTTCCTCCATGCCGCGCCCGAAGACGTACGGATCGCCGCCCTTGAGGCGGACGACGGACTTGCCCTGCTTGGCGTGCTCGATCAGCGCGTTGTTGATGGCCTCCTGGGCCATGTAACGGCCGTACGGGATCTTCGCCGCGTCGATGACCTCGACGTGCGGGGGGAGTTCGGCGAGCAGGTCGCGCGGGCCCAGGCGGTCGGCGATGACGACGTCCGCCTCCGCGAGCAGGCGGCGGCCGCGCACCGTGATCAGGTCCGGGTCGCCGGGGCCGCCGCCGACCAGGGCGACGCCCGGGGTGCGGGTGCGGTGGTGCGGTGCCACCAGGGTGCCGTCGCGGAGGCCCTCGACGACCGCGTCGCGGATGGCGGCGGTGTGGCGGGGGTCGCGGCCCCTGGCGTCGGTGGTGAGGACGGCGACCGTCACGCCCTCGCTGGTGCCGGTGGCCGGGGTCCAGGCGGTCGCCTGGTCTGCGTCGTCGGAGCGGACGCACCACACGCGGTGTGCTTCCGCCTCGGCGGAGGCGCGGGTGTTCGCCTCGGTGTCGCTGGTGGCGATCAGGGCGTACCAGGCGTTCGCGAGGTCGCCCTCGGCGTACGGGCGCTTGTGCCAGGTGATCTCGCCCGCGTCCGCCATGGCCTCGACGGACGGGGTCGCCTCCGGGGACACGAGGTGGATGTCGGCGCCCGCCGCGATCAGTGCGGGGAGGCGGCGCTGGGCGACCTGGCCGCCGCCGAGGACGACGACCCTGCGGCCGGTGAGGCGGAGGCCTACGGGGTAGGCGGGGTGTTCGGCCATGAGGGTGCGGCTCCCTTTGGTGGCGTGGGCGGCCCTGACGTGCGGATTTTATGCTGCGGCGGGCCTTTGGCGGATCGGGTGTCCGGTGGCTGGGCGTCGCCGCGCGGGTGCGGGGTTCCGGGGGGGTGTCCCGCCCGTGCGGCCCGGGGCGCCTTCCGGGCGTCGACGCACTCGGGAGGAAGGCCTGTCCACCACCACGGCGCGCGGTGCCGGGTGGCCGTGGGGCACCCGCCTCACCGGCGCCTCGCCCCGGCAGGAAGGGCACGCGGAACGGGTGTCCCGAGTGCCCCTCTCGCCTACTTCTCGGTCACCCCGGCCGAGTCGAACGTCGCCACCTCGTGCATCGCCCTGGCCGTGCTCTGGACCATGGGGAGGGCGAGGAGGGCCCCCGTGCCCTCGCCCAGGCGGAGGTCGAGGTCGACCAGCGGGCGCAGACCGAGCTTGTTGAGGGCGGCCACGTGGCCGGGCTCGGCACTGCGGTGGCCCGCGATGCACGCCGCGAGGACCTCGGGGGCGATGGCGCGGGCCACCAGGGCGGCGGCACCGGCGCTGACGCCGTCCAGGATCACCGGCGTGCGCAGGGAGGCGCCACCCAGCAGGAGGCCGACCATCGCCGCGTGCTCGAAGCCGCCGATCGCGGCCAGGACGCCGATGGGGTCGGCGGGGTCCGGCTGGTGGAGCTCGAGGGCGCGGCGGACGACGTCGGTCTTGCGGGCGAGGGTCTCGTCGTTGATGCCGGTGCCGCGGCCGGTGACCTCGGCGGGGTCGGCGCCCGTGAAGACGGAGATGAGGGCCGCGGACGCCGTGGTGTTGGCGATGCCCATCTCCCCCGTGAGCAGCGCCTTGTTGCCGGCCGCCACCAGGTCGCGGGCCGTCTCGATGCCCACCTCGATGGCCTGCTTGGCCTCCTCGCGGGTCATCGCCGGACCGGTGGTCATGTCGGACGTGCCCGCGCGCACCTTGCGGGGCAGCAGACCCGGGGTGGCCGGGAGGTCGGCCGCGACGCCGACGTCGACCACGCAGACCTCGGCGCCCACCTGGGACGCGAAGGCGTTGCAGACCGCTCCCCCGCCCAGGAAGTTGGCGACCATCTGGGCCGTGACCTCCTGCGGCCAGGGGGTGACGCCCTGGGCGTGCACCCCGTGGTCGCCGGCGAAGATCGCGACGGCCGCGGGCTCGGGGATCGGCGGCGGGCACTGCCGGGACAGACCCGAGAGCTGGGCGGAGATGATCTCCAGCATGCCGAGCGCGCCGGCCGGCTTGGTCATGCGCTTCTGCCGCTCCCAGGCCTCGCCGAGCGCCTTGGCGTCCAGCGGGCGGATGCCGGCGACGGTCTCGGCGAGCAGGTCGTGCGGGTCCTCGCCGGGCAGCGCGCGACGGCCGTACGTCTCCTCGTGGACGACCCACGACAGGGGGCGGCGCTTGGCCCAGCCGGCCTGCATCAGCTCGGGCTCGTCCGGGAACTCGTCGACGTAGCCCACGCACAGGTAGGCGATGACCTCGAGGTGCTCGGGCAGGCCGAGGGCGCGGACCATCTCGCGCTCGTCGAAGAAGCTGACCCAGCCGACACCGAGGCCCTCGGCACGGGCGGCGAGCCAGAGGTTCTCGACGGCGAGCGCGGCCGAGTACGGGGCCATCTGCGGCTGGGTGTGCCGGCCCAGCGTGTGGCGGCCGCCGCGGGTCGGGTCCGCGGTGACGACGATGTTCACGGGGGTGTCGAGGATGGCCTCGACCTTCAGTTCCTTGAACTGCTTCGCGCGGCCCTTGGGCAGCGACTTGGCGTACGCGTCGCGCTGACGCATCGCCAGTTCGTGCATCGCGCGCCGGGTGTCGGCGGAGCGGATGACGACGAAGTCCCAGGGCTGCGAGTGGCCGACGGAGGGCGCGGTGTGGGCGGCCTCCAGGACGCGCAGCAGTACCTCGTGCGGGATGGGGTCGCTGCGGAAGCCGTTGCGGATGTCCCGGCGCTCGCGCATGACCTTGAGGACGGCCTCGCGCTCGGCCTCGTCGTACCCGGGCGCGGCCGGGCCGGTGGGCTGCCGTACCTCTTCCACCTGGCCCGTTCCTTCTTCCTGGCCTTCTTCCTGGTCGGCGGCCCTGGTGTCCAGGTCCTCCGGGTTCTGCGCGACGTTCGGGTCGTGCTCGGGCGTCCGCTCGGGTTCCGCCTGGGGGGCGGCCGCGACGGGCGCCTCGCCCTCGCGCGGGGCGGGAACCGTGGCGACGGCGGTCTCGGCCGCCGGTGCGCCGGGGGTCACGGCGTGGGGTTCGGCGGCCTGGCCCTCCGTGGCCTGGTGTTCTGTGGCCTGGACTTCCGTGGTTCGGGGTTCCGCCGCCTGCTGCTCCGCCGTCCACGGCTCATCCGGGAGCGTGAGGGGGTGCGGCGGGGTGGGCGCGAGGTGCGGGGTGGTGGGCACCGTGCCGTCCACCGTTACGAACTGGCCCAGAGGGGCGTTCGGCCGGGACTCCGCGGGCGGTGCGGCGTCCGCGTGGGGCGCGTTGTGCGGGGCGGGCTCCGGGGCGGCTTCCGCCTCGGCCGTCACGGGGGCGACGGCGTCCGGGGTGTGGGACGCCGGGTCCGCGATGTGGGCGGCGGCGGGAGCCGCGTGCGCGGGCTCCGCCTGCTGTTCCGGCTGCGGGGCCGTGGCGGGGTCGCTCACCGGTGCGGCTGATACGGGCGGTTCCGCCGTGGGCTGCTCCTGGAGCACCTGCTCGTCCTCGGTCCCGGCCTGCTGGACAACCGGCTCGGCGGAAGTGGCAGCTGCGGCGGCCGTGGGGGCGTCCGCGAGTCCGTGGGCGTCCGGAACGGCGGACTCGGGGGACACGGCGGTCTCGGCGGATACGGCCGGCTCGGCGGGCGCCTCGGCGACGGGCTCCGGGGCGGGAGCGGGCGTCTCGGGGGCGGGCTCCGGGGCGGGAGCGGGCGTCTCGGAGACGGGCGTCTCGGAGACGGGCACCGCTGCCGCCTCTTCCGCGACGGAAGCGTCCGCCTCCGCGGCGGGGGCGGCCTGCTCGGCCGGAACGGCGGGGGCGGCCTGCTCGGCCGGAGCAGCCGGGAGAGCCTGATCCGCGGAAGCGGCGGGGGACTCCGCCACCGCAGCGGAGGCGGTCTCCTCGGCCGGCGCGACCGCCGGCTCCTGCACATCGGCGGGGACGGCCGTCGGCTCCTGCACCGCGGCGGGTGCGGTGATCTGCTCCTGCGCCTCCGGGGTCGGGGGCGCCGCCGTCTCGGGGGCCGGCGCGGGCTCGGGGGCGGCCTCGGGTGCCTGAGCCGCGTCGGGGGCGGGGGTGCCCGCGGCGGCATCGGCGGCAGGGGCCTCCTCGGTCACGTGGGCCGCCGCCTCGGAAGCCGGGGCCTCGGGGGCCGTTCCGGGCGCGGATGCCTCGGGCGCGGGAGCAGGCGCGGCCACGGCGGCCGGGGTCTCGGCGGGCTGCGCCGCCTCCGCCACGGGCGCCTCGGCGACCGCGGCAGGCGTGGGCGCGGGCGCCGCCGGGATGCCGGTCGCGTCGGCCGCAACGTCCGCGACGGGCGCGGCCGGGGCGTCGGCCGCCTCGGAAGGCTGGGCCGGCTCGGGCGCGTCGGCGTCGGGGGCCGGTACGGGCTCTGCCACGACCGCGACCGGGGCGGGCGCCTGCACAGGCTCGGGTGCGACGGGGGCGGCGGCCTCCTCCACGTGCCCGCTCTCGGGCACCGGTACGGCCTCGGGCGCCTGCGCCGCGTCGCCCGGCTGTTCCACAGCCGGCGCGACGGCGGGCTCGGACACCTGGTCGGGACCCGGCACTGCGGCGGAAACCGGTTCCGCCGCAGGTGCGTTCGGCGTCGCCGCCGCGAACGCCGTGTCTCCGGCCGCGCCCTCCGCGGGCATCACGCCTGCCGGCCCGGGCTGCGCGCCCGCACCGGCGTACGCGGCCTCCGCGGGCTGGGGCGTGCCGGCAGCGTGCCCGTGCTCCTCCTCGGCCTGGGGGGCGCCGGTGGCCGCGACGGCCTGGGTGGCCACGCGCGCGACGACCGCCTGGGCCGCGCCGACCGGCTCGGGCTGCGGCTGGGCCTGCGGAACAACCGTTTCCGCGGCGTCCGCCTCCGAAACGACCGGCGCCTGGGGCGCTGCCTGGGCCCCCCAGGGAGCCGTGCCCCGCGGGGGCGTCTCGCGCACCTGCGGTACGTCGAGGTACTCGGGGCCGGACGTGGGCGGGCCGGGGTGACGTACCGGGGCTCCGGCGGGGCCCCGGTCGGCGAGGGAGCGGACCGGGCTGGCGGAGGTGTCGGGGAGGGGCGGGCCCAGGTGCAGCGGGCGGCGCGGCGTGATCGGCGGGATCGGTGTCGACGGAGCCGTCGGGCCGGGCAGACGGACGCCGCTGAGGTCGACCGAGCCGCTGTCGCGGCCGGCCGTCTCGTGCGGGCCCGGTTCGTGCACGGCCTCGACCACCGGCTCCGGCGCGGGCGGCGCCACCTCGTTGCCCCAGGCGCTCTGGGCGCCCGGCAGCAGCAACAGGTCTTCGTCCTCGGCGGTGGTCTCGGAGAGGTAGGTGTACGCACCGGGTGCGGAGGCGCCCGGCTGCTCCACCATGCCTGCGTTCTCCGGCAGTCCCTCGCCCGGGACCTGGCCGGTGTCGGTCATGCGTACCCCTCGCCCATCGGTTAGTGCTCCTACGACCAGCTCACCCGGAACGGCGCACCGACCGCCCCGTAGTGAAGAACGAGCGTCCACGCCCAGCGGCACGAACGACCCGCCCGGAAAAGACGACAAAGCCATTCAGTGGCATTGTCGCGGCCGTTGTCGCGTCGCGACAGGTTGATCCGCGACGCTCCGCTGTGGACTGCGCCACGTTGCGCGCCCTCGCCGGTTCTGCCGTACCACACGCATCCCAAAACGGATGCGTTTTCCGGACATTGACCGACGAAGCGCCGGGCGACCGGATGCGGTACGACGATCGGCCAGCCTACCGCGCGCGGTACGACAACAGGATCACGGGTGGGCGAACCGGGTCACGTCGAGCGGTCCGGCAGTACCCCGCTGAGCAGGAACGCGACGCTCCGCTCGGTCTCCGTCCAGGCCCGCGTGTCGAGTTGGACGGACTGCAGCAGGGCGCACTCGACGCGGTAGCCGTGTTCGGTCAGGTCCCGGCCGACGAGTTCGGCGGCGTCCCGGGTCATGGCGTGGGTGACGATGCGCTGCGGACGGCGGTCGGCGACCGCGGACACCACGTCCACTCCCCCGCCGCCGACCCGGACGACGTCCGGTTCGGGCAGGTTCTCCAGGACGTGCGGGGCGGTGCCGCGCACGATCTGGAGCTGGACGCCGTAGCGGCGCGCGCAGGCGTCGGTGCGGGCGCACGCCTCCAGGTCGCGGTCGACGGCGATCACGGCCGCGCCCGCCCGCGCGGCCTCGGTGGCGAAGGCGCCGCCGGCGCAGCCGATGTCCCAGACGAGGTCGCCCACGCGCGGCCCCAGCCGCGCGAGTTGGGCGGTGCGCAGCAGCTCCGACTCGCCCTCGCCGAGGCCGGCGCCGTACGCCTCGGCGGGCAGGGCCCAGCCGCGCGGGCCGGTGCCCGGGTCCCGGCCGGCGATCCAGCCGACTTCCCCGGCACCCACCGGGCCGGCCGGTCCCCCGATGACGATGACGACGTTGGGGTCGCGCCAGGTGTGGTCCGCGGCTCTGTCGGAGGTGACGACGCTGACCTGTTCGCGGTCGGTGCCGAGTTCCTCGCAGACGACGAAGGTCCGGTGGACGCCCTCCAGGAGCAGGCCCAGTTCGGCGGGGCCGGCGCCGGGCGAGGTGAGGACGGCGACCTTGGTGTGGGCGCGGCACACGTTCACCGCGCGGCGCAGGGTGCGCCGGTGCGCGACGACCACCTGGGCGTCGTCCCAGGGCATCCCGGCGCGGGCGAAGGCCGTGGCGACGGAGGAGACGGCCGGGACGACCTCGACCTCCAGTCCGTACTCGGGCGCGCGCAGGGTGCGGACGACGCCGAAGAAGCCCGGGTCGCCGTCGGCGAGGACGACCGCGGTGCCGCGGTGGCCGGCGATGCGGCGGGCGGCGAGGGCGACGCTGCCGAGGCGGATGCGCTCTGCGGCGGGCGGCACTTCGGGCAGCGTCAAGTGGTGGGCGGCCCCGGCCACCAGCGTGGCGGCGCCCAGGGCGGAGCGGGCCGCGGCGGTCAGCGGCGAGCCGTCCCAGCCGATCACCGTGACGCGGTCGGCCATCGTCGTCAGTCTCCCGGAGGTTTGCGCAGGCAGCGGGCTCCGTGAGGGTACCCGGTCGCGCGGGGCCGGGCCGCGGCGCGGTGACCGGGGTGTCAGTTCCAGTCGGTGTACGACGTGAATCCGTTGCTCTCCGCGAGCTGCTCGCCCGCACCCTCGAGGTCCTCGGGCAGGAGGCTCCAGACGATGAAGTCGGTGCGCACCTCCGTCCAGCGGCCGTCCTCGGTGCGGGCGCGCGCTATGCAGGCGTTGCGCAGGACGCCCTCGCTGATGCAGCCGATCTTCTGCGCGACCTGCTGCGAGGCGGTGTTGTCGGCGGCGGTGCGCAGCTCGATCCGCTCGAACTTCTGGTCGGTGAACAGCCATTGGGCGGTCGCGAGGGCGGCCTCGGAGGCGTAGCCCTCGCCGCGGGCCCAGGGGGCGACGATGTACGACAGTTCGGTGGAGCGGACGTGCCAGTTCGTCTTGCCGAGCTGGATGACGCCGACGAGCCGCTGGGTGAGGAACTCGGTGACGGCGAGGTCGAGTCCGCGGCCCGCCGCGCGTTCGGCAGGGGCGTACTCGGTGATCCAGGTGCGGGCGCCGTCCTCGGTGAAGGGCTGGGGGACGTCGGTCCAGGCCGTGATCTGCTCGTCGTTCATCATCTCGGCCAGGGCGGGCACGTCGTCCTCGTCGAGGGGACGCAGCACCAACCGCTCCGTGCTGATGGAGATGGTGGGGAAGGTGCTCGTCATGCGCCGCTCCGTAACCTTCGAGACCGTCGGGATCCGACCTGCTTGACCGTCAGACCTGCTGAACTGCCCAGCATGCAGCATGAAACCACTTCGACGCACCGCGGGGTCCGCTCCGGACGGAGGAGCGGACCCCTGACGTGGGAGGGCGCGGACCGGCGCCTCAGAAGGAGGCGATGACAGAGCCGGCGTACTTGTCCTCGATGAACTTCTTGACCTCGGCGGAGGTGAGGAGCTTCGCTAGCTTCTTCACGCGCGGGTCGTCCTCGTTGCCCTCCTTGACGGCGAGGAAGTTGCCGTACGGGTTGTCCGTGGCGGACTCGAGGACGAGGGCGTCCTGGGCGGGCTTGAGGTCGGCCTCGATGGCGTAGTTGCCGTTGACGACGGCCGCGTCCACGTCGTTGAGGGAGCGCGGGGTCTGGGCCGCCTCGAGCTCCTTGAACTTGAGGTTCTTGGGGTTCTTGGTGATGTCGGCGGGGGTCGCCGCGGCGCCCGCGCCGTCCTTGAGGGTGATGAGCCCGTTGGCGGCGAGCAGCTTCAGGGCGCGGGCCTCGTTGACCGTGTCGTTGGGGACGGCGACGGTCGCACCGCTCTTCAGGTCGTCGACGCTCTTGATCTTGTTGGAGTAGAGGCCGAGCGGCTCCAGGTGGACCGTGGCGACGGGCACGATGTGGGTGCCGTTCTTCTTGTTGAAGTCGTCGAGGTACGGCTGGTTCTGGAAGTAGTTGGCCCCCACGGAGCCGTCCTCCGTCGCGGTGTTCGGCGTGACGTAGTCGGTGAACTCCTTGACCTCCAGGTCGAGGCCCGCCTTCTGCGCCAGGTTGTCCTTGACGTAGGTGAGGATCTCGGCGTGCGGGGTCGGGCTCGCGGCGACGATCAGCGGGCCGCTGGTGTCGGAGGCGGCGTCCTTGTCCGAGCCGCAGGCGGTGAGCCCGAGGGTGAGGGCGCCGGCGGCGAGGACGGTGGTGGTGATCTTGGCGGTGTTACGCACGAAAAGTGCCTTTCCTGAGGGTGGTGCGGCCCCGTGGTGGGTGTACGGGGAGTCGGGGGTGGGCCCTGGGGGCCCGGGGGCGGCGCTCGCGGGCGCCCGGCTCAAGCGGCCTTGCCGACGTCGGCGGCCGCGGGCTCCTTGGCCTTCAGCAGGCGCAGCCGGGGCGCGGGGCCCGAGCGGCCGCCGCGGCGGTGCAGGGAGCGGGCCGCGTAGTCGCCGGCGAACTGGATGAGCGAGATGACGACGGCGAGGACCGCGACGGTGATCCACATCAGCTCGGTCTCGAAGCGCTGGTAGCCGTAGCGGATCGCGATGTCGCCGAGGCCGCCGGCGCCGACCGTGCCGGCCATCGCGGAGTAGCCGATGAGCGCGACGATCGTGGTGGTGGTGCTCGAGATCAGCGACGGCAGCGACTCGGGGACCAGTACCTTGCGCACGACGGTCCAGGTGTTGCCGCCCATCGCCTGCACGGCCTCGACCAGCCCGCCGTCCACCTCGCGGACAGCCGTCTCGACCAGGCGCGCGAAGAAGGGGATGGCGCCGACGGCGAGCGGCACGATGGCGGCCTCGCGGCCGATGGTCGTCCCGGTGATGGACCGGGTGAAGCCCATCAGCGCGACTATCAGGATGATGAACGGCATGGAGCGGGCGATGTTCACGACCTGGCCGGTCACCTTGTTCGCGACGACGTTCTGCAGCAGGCCGCCCCGGTCGGTGAGGACGAGCAGGATGCCGAGCGGGAGGCCGCCCGCGACGGCGATGAGGGTGGACCAGCCCACCATGTAGAGGGTGTCCCAACACGCCTGCTCGAGCAGGGGCTGCATCTCGGACCAGGTCACTTGGCACCGTCCTTCACCAGCAGGGGCTCCTGTGCGGGGGCGCCCGGTACGTCGATCTGGAGACCCTGTTCGCGCAGGAAGCCGATGGGCACGACGTTGTCCTCGTAACGGCCGGGCAGTTCGATGCGCATCCGGCCGACCTGGAGGCCGCCGACGGTGTCGATGGCGGCGCCGAGGATCGATATGTCGATGTTGTAGGTGCGCGAGAGCTGGGAGATGACCGGCTGGGTCGCGGCCTCGCCGTGGAAGGTGACGTCGACGATCGTGCGGTCGTCGCCGGAGGCCTCGCCGCCGACCGGGAAGAGGGCGGAGGCCAGCTCCGAGCCGGGGGTGGCGAGCAGCTCGCTGACGGTGCCGGACTCGACGACGCGGCCCTTCTCCATGAGGGCGGCGGAGTCGCAGATCGACTTCACCACGTCCATCTCGTGGGTGATGAGCAGGACGGTGAGGCCCAGCTGCCGGTTCAGGTCGCGCAGCAGCGTCAGGATCGAGCGGGTGGTCTCCGGGTCGAGCGCGCTGGTGGCCTCGTCGGAGAGCAGGACCCTGGGGTCGCCGGCCAGGGCGCGGGCGATGCCGACGCGCTGCTTCTGGCCGCCGGAGAGCTGGGCGGGGTAGGCCTTGGCCTTGTCGGCGAGGCCGACGAGGTCGAGGAGCTCGAGAGCCTTGCGGGAACGTTCCTTCCCCGACTGGCCGAGGATCTCCAGCGGCAGCTCGACGTTGTCCTGCACGGTCCGCGTCGACAGCAGGTTGAAGTGCTGGAAGACCATGCCGATACGACTGCGCGCCCGGCGGAGTTCCCGGCCCGCGCGCGGGCCGCGGCCGGCGAGGGCGGTGAGGTCCTGTCCGGCGACGGTGACCGTCCCGGAGGTGGGGCGCTCGAGCAGGTTGATGCAGCGGATCAGCGAGGACTTGCCGGCACCGGACTGGCCGATGACGCCGTAGACCTCGCCTTCGCGGACGTGGAGGTCGACGCCGTCGAGGGCGGTGACCTCACGGCCGCGGGCGCGGTAGACCTTGGTCAGGCCCGAGGTGGTGATCACTGGGTTTCCGTCACTGTCGAGTGCGCGGGCGTGGGTGTGCCCGGGCACGGGTGCGAATCGGTCAGGGACGCGACACGGTTCTCGCGGTGGCGGTGGAACCGGGGGAGAACATGTGCGCGGAGCGCGGCTCGGGTCTCGTACGGCTCACGGCGTACGGACGTGCCACGGCGTCTCGCTTCGGGGCGCGAGCTCGGGGGTGGTGCAGGGGCCCTCTAAAAGGCGCACATTCGACACATACAACGAGCACCGGGCGTCATGGTCGCCTCGGTCGCAAGGATGCGGCTGCTCGTCGTGGTCATGCGATCAGTAAAGCAGACGTACGGTCCTGACAAAGCCGCGCTGTCCGCATACTGGACAGCCGTGGACACCATGCGGAGGTGTGCGGTCCTCCCCCTCCGCGCCCAAGCCCCGGGCGGACAAGGCGGACAGGCCCTTCGCCGCCGGGCCGGATGCGCACAGGCGGGCGGGGTGGGGTGTGGCCAACGCCACGGTCCACGCACCGGTCCACGGACCGTGGTGGTCCAGACCGCAGGGAGTGGTGCGGGGCCGACCGCAGGGGGCCGATTACGCCGTAATAAGGTCGCTGCATGCTTGATGTCCTGACGCTGGTGACCGGTGTCGCCGCGCTGTTGCTCGCCGCGTGGTGCGGCTGGGCGGCCTACCGTGACCAGCCGACGAAGGACTGGCACTTCATCGGGATGGCCGTGGTCTCGGTGCTGGCGCTGGTGCAGCTGGTGGTCGGGATCGTGCAGCTCGCGCGGGGCGAGGAACCGGCGCAGGGCACGACGATCTTCGTGGCGTATCTGCTCGGGGCGTTCGCGTGCGTGCCGGCGGCGGGGTTCATGTCGCTGGCCGAGCGGACGCGGTGGGGATCGGTGACGGTCGCCGCGGGCGGCGTGGTGCTCGCCGTCCTCGAAGTGCGGCTCTTCGACATCTGGGGAGGCTGAGATGACGGCCGTCGGGGAGAAGCGGGCGCGGCTGGTCAGCGGGCCGGGCATGCTGCTGGTCTGGTTCTACGGCGTGATGGTGGTCGGGGCGGTGTCGCGGTCGGCGTACCAGATCGCGACGGAGTTCGACCGGGCGCCGCTGGCCTACTCGCTCTCCGCGGTGGCCGGCGTGGTGTACGGGTTCATCACGTACTCGCTGGTGCGGGGCGGCGAGACCGCGCGGAGGGCGGCACAGGTGTGCTGTGCCGCCGAGCTCGCGGGAGTGCTGATCGTCGGTACGTGGACGCTGATCGAGCCGTCGGCCTTCCCGGACGCGACGGTCTGGTCCGACTACGGCATGGGGTACGTGTTCATCCCCGTGCTGCTGCCGCTGTCGGCCCTGTACTGGCTGCGGAAGGGCCGGACGGCTAAGCCGTAGCCACGTACGCGCCCGCCGCCTTCTCCAGGACGATCATCGGTACGCCGTCCGTGCCCTCGGCGGTGCCGACCGTCTCGTAGCCCACGCGGCGGTACAGGCGGAGGTTGCCCTCGCTGCGGTGGCCGGTGTGGAGACGGAACTTGGTGGCGCCCCGCTCCTCGGCCAGTGCCGCCTCGGCCGCGCGCAGCAGCCGCGCGCCGATGCCGTGCCCCTGGAGGCGGGGGTGGACGCAGAGCTTGCCGATGGCGGCGGCGCCGTCCTCGGTGATGGAGCCGCGGACCGAGCCGACGACCTCCTCGCCCAGGCGGGCCACGAAGACGCAGTCGGAGACCAGTTCCTGCCGAACCGATTCGAGGGTCTGGACGAGAGGGGCGATGCGGTAGTTGCCGTACAGGGCCGCTTCGCTCTGGAAGCACAGGTACTGCAGCCTGAAGATCTGCTCGGCATCCTGCTCGGTCGCCACCGAGATGGTCACGCTCATGCCCATGTGCGCACGCCTCCCGCTCACCTGATCGCCTGGGGTCCTTCACTCCTATCCCCGCACTTCGCGGGTCGCAACCTCCTGCGCGAGCAGACGTCGCAGACATCCCAGACATCTGGAACGTTCCGGTCCGAGGCTGCCCTGTGAGATACCCAACTCCCCCGCGATCTCGCGGTACGTGAGGTCCTGCGGCGACAGCAGGGCCTGGAGGAGACGGGGGCAACGGCCGGGGAGGCGGTGCACGGCGTCACGCAGAGCGCGGTGGCGGGCGGCGGTGAGGACGAGGTGCTCGGGGCCCCGCTCGCTGTCCTCCGCGGGATCGGTCCCGTACGGCTGTTCCCGGCGGGACGTGCGGCGGGTGCGGCGGGACTCGGCGCGGACGGCGCGGCGCAGCCAGCCCTGCGGGTCGAACGGCGGCCCGTCGGTGGCGAGGTGTTCCAGGAGGCGCAGCCAGACCGCCTGTTCGAGGTCGGCGGGTTCGATGCCGGTGGCGTGCGCCTCGGCGGAGGCCTCCGCGGTGAGCAGGGGGCGCAGGGCGGCGAGCAAGTCGTGCTTCATGTGCGGCACGACGCGGCCGCCGGGCTGCGGGTTGCCCGGACGGCCGGTGTGTCACCCCAACGGGTCCCTCAGCCGTTGACGTGGTCCTCGCGGGCCAGCAGGCCCGTGTCCGGCTGGTCGGTGAAGACGCCGTCGATGCCGGTCGCGAAGTACGCCCGGTAGGCGCCGAAGACGTCGCCGTAGGCGTCGGCGTCGGTGCCCTTGCGGAAGTTCGCGGGCAGGAAGGGGTTCTCGTTGCGCAGGGTCCAGGGGTGCAGGACCAGGCCGACGGCGTGGGCGTCCTTCACCAGGGTGGTCGGGGTGGTGAGGTTGCCGCTCGCGTCCTTCGGGATCACCAGGTCGAGGGTGGGGCCGATGCCCTGCGCGTAACCGGCGATCTCCCGCAGGCCCTTGCGGGTGACGAGGTCGGCGACGGTGCGCGGGTCGCCCGTCTCGACGAAGTCCCAGGGGCGCGTGCCGGCCCCCGACAGGAGGACGACGAGGGGGTTGTCGACCAGCTTGTTCAGGCGCTGGATGCTGGTCGGCTCGAAGGACTGCAGGATGACCGGTGCGTTCTTGCCGTCCTTGCCGTGCTTGCGCAGCAGCTTGGCGACCCGCTCCTCCAGACCCAGGCCGAGCTTGCGGAAGTAGGTGGGGTGCTTGAGCTCGGGGTAGATCCAGACCTGCTTGCCGCGCTTGCGCGTCTGCTCGTCCTGCCACCGCAGGACTTCCTCGAAGGTGGGGATCTCCCAGCGGCCGTCGTAGAGGGTGTTGTGCGGGCGGTTGGCCGGAATACGCTCGGTCGCGCGCAGGGTCTTCAGCTCGGCGAGGGTGAAGTCCTCGGTGAACCAGCCGGTGGTGGGGACGCCGTCGAGGAGCTTGGTGGTCCTGCGGCCGGCGAACTCGGGGTGGCTCGCGACGTCCGTGGTGCCGCCGATCTCCGGCTCGTGGCGGCAGACGAGGTGACCGTCCTTGGTGGGGACGAGGTCGCCGGCCTCGACGATGTCGGCGCCCAGGTCGAGGGCGAGCTGGTAGGCGCCGAAGGTGTGCTCGGGCCGGTGGCCGCTGGCGCCGCGGTGTCCGATGATCGTCGGCACGGGCAGGCTCTTGAGCCCCTTGCCGCCCTGGCCCGCGCCGTGCCGTGCGTCGGCGGCTCTCGCGGTGCCGGTCAGGCCGAGGCTCGTGCCGGCGGCGCCGAGTGCGGCCGCGGCTCCGAGGAACACGCGCCGTCCGGTTCCGCCCGCCCGGCTGCTCGACATCGGCGACTCGTGCGACTCCTGCGACTCGTGCGTCCCCATGATGGTCCTCCTGCGTCTGCTCGTCCGGTGCGCGCCGATCGTAGGGGCGTGCACATGACCGGGGGGAGGCCTCGACACGAACACCGGGGTGACGGCGTGTGGCGTCTGTTCCGGCCAGATGACGTCCCGTCGGGTTCGGTGCGGCGGGGCGGGGTAGCCGGACGGTGTCGGTCAGTGACGGTCGTGGCCGTCCCGGTCGCAGGGCGAACGAGCGCCCCGCGTCGTCGAAGTGGCGCGCCGCGTGCGCCTTGCGGCGGGCCTCGCGCGGGCCGCGGGTGGCGTCCGTCTCGATCGGGCCGGGTCGTGGCCCGCGGAGAAGCGGCGCCGGTCCCCGCGGACCAGGACGGTGACGGCGGTCGCGAGCACCGGCACGGATACGCGTACGGGTGCGGGTACGGCGGAGGCTGCGGCGATCTCCATGGCTCCCCCGGGCTTGCTCGGTCGAGTCCTTCGTCACATCGTCCACCCGCGTGCCGGACCCGCGACGGCGCGTCCGATCAGGTAAACGTACGTCAACAGTGCGTAAGACCTCGGTGAACCCGATGTGCGGTACCCGGGGGGCCGCGAGTATCGTCCTCACCTGCACAGACTCATACCGCTATCCCTTGACATCGGAGGGCTCGTTGTCCCGCTTCGCGCTCATCAAGGCAGTGCTCGGACCGGTCATGCGCCTGATGTTCCGCCCCCGGGTCGAAGGCGTGGAGCACATCCCGGGAGAGGGTCCGGTCATCCTGGCCGGCAACCACCTCACCTTCATCGACTCGATGATCCTTCCGCTCGTGTGCGACCGGCAGGTCTTTTTCATCGGCAAGGACGAGTACGTCACCGGCAAGGGGTTCAAGGGCCGCCTGATGGCCTGGTTCTTCACCGGCGTCGGCATGATCCCGGTCGACCGCGACGGCGGCAAGGGCGGAGTCGCCGCCCTGATGACCGGGCGGCGGATCCTCGAGGAGGGCAAGGTCTTCGGCATCTACCCCGAGGGGACCCGCTCGCCCGACGGGCGGCTGTACCGGGGGCGGACGGGTATCGCCCGGCTCACCCTGATGACCGGCGCGCCGGTGGTGCCGTTCGCGATGATCGGCACGGACAAGATCCAGCCGGGCGGGTCGGGGATGCCCCGGCCGAGCCGGGTCACCGTGCGGTTCGGCGAGGCGATGGAATTCTCCCGCTACGAGGGGATGGACCGGGACCGGTACGTGCTGCGGGCGGTGACCGACTCGGTGATGACCGAGGTCATGCGGTTGTCGGGGCAGGAGTATGTGGACATGTACGCCACCAAGGCCAAAGCGGCGTAGTGCCTCCGGCGGTTGGGGCGTCTGTGTGGGCGGGGGGTGCGCGGGGTCTGGGCGCCCCTCGCTCCCCGCGCCCCAGGGGGTGGGCTGTCCAGCCGTGGGGTGCGAGGTGTGGCGCGAGCTTGGACGCCCGGGCGCCGTCCGGGTGCGGGAGTACCGCGCCTGCGGGAGCGAGTGTGGGTGCTCGCGCCGTTCCCCGCGCCCCTTGCAGGCGGCTGACCAGCCGTCGGGCGCAAGTGCGCCGGGGCCGAGGACGCCCGGGCGCCGTCCGAGTGCGGGAGTACCGCGCCTGCGGGAGCGAGTGTGGCTGCTCGCGCCGTTCCCCGCGCCCCTTGCAGGCGGCTGACCAGCCGTCGGGCGCAAGTGCGCG
>NZ_JBIUBX010000014.1:0-23300 GCF_044548445.1 Streptomyces sp. NPDC052016 | reverse complement strand
GCCGGGGCCGAGGACGCCCGGGCGCCGTCCGAGTGCGGGAGTACCGCGCCTGCGGGAGCGAGTGTGGCTGCTCGCGCCGTTCCCCGCGCCCCTTGAGGGCGGTTGTCCTGCCGTGGGGTGCGAGGTGCCGCGCGCTCACCGCGGCGCTTAAGGACGGCTGTCCAGCCGTTCGTTTCGCAGCATGAACCAGGCTGCTGTTGCCGTTGCCAGCAGGACTGCTGCGCCTGCGCCCGCTGCGAGGGTGAGGCCGTCGATGAAGGCCTCTCTCGCCGCGTCGAGGAGCGCCTGCGCGGTGGTCGGCGGCAGGTGTTCCGCAACCTCGACCGCGCCGCCGAGTGACTCGTGCGCCTCGGTCGGCGTACCGGCCGGGGCGGTGAAATCGCGGTAGACGCCCGTCACGATCGAGCCCAGTACGGCGATGCCCAGGGCCGCGCCCAGTTCGTACGCCGTCTCGGAGACCGCTGAGGCGGCGCCCGCCTGCTCCTTGGGGACCGACGACAGGATCACGTCGGCGGTCACCGTGAAGGAGAAGCCCGCGCCCACGCCGACGACCAGCAGGGCGGCGCCCAGGAGCGGGTAGCCGGTGGACTCGTCGATCACGGTCAGGGCGGCCAGCGCGAGGCCGATGGCCGCGAGGCCGCCGGAGACGACCGCCCGGACCGAGAAGCGCCGGGCCGCCCGGCCCGCGACCAGGCCGGCCACCACCGCGCCGACGGCGGCGGGCAGTTCGGCCAGACCCGCCTCGAACGGGCGTCGGCCCTGGACGAGTTGCAGGTACTGGGAGAGGAAGAAGACCAGGCCGGACAGGCCGAGGATGGTCAGCAGGTCGGCCAGGACCGCGCCGCTGAAGCCGCGGTTGCGGAACAGACGCATGTCCAGCAGCGGGGTCGGGAGCGTGAGCTGGCGGCGCACGAAGCCGTACAGGGCGGCGGCGCCCAGCAGGGCCGTGGTGAGGGTGATCCCGGTGAGGCCGTGCGTGGCGGCCTCCTTGACGGCGTAGACGACACCGATCATGCCGACGAGGGAGAGTGCGACGCTGGGGAGGTCCCAGGGGCCGGGGTTCGGGTTGCGGGACTCGGGGAGGGTCCTGATGCCGACGAGGACGAGGACCGCCATCACCGGCAGGTTGATCAGGAAGACCGAACCCCACCAGAAGTGCTCGAGGAGGAAGCCGCCGGCGATCGGGCCGACCGCCGTGCCGGCGGAGGCCGCCGCACCCCAGATGCCCACCGCCACACTGCGCTCGCGGGGGTCGTGGAAGAGGTTGCGGATGAGGGCGAGCGTGGCCGGCATCAGGGTCGCGCCGGCGACGCCGAGCAGCGCCCGGGCCGCGATCAGCATCTCCGGCGTCGTCGCGTAGGCGTTCAGCACGGAGACGGCGCCGAACGCGGTGGCGCCGCCGAGCAGGATCCGCTTGCGGCCGATGCGGTCGCCGAGGCTGCCCATCGAGACCAGCAGCCCGGCGATGACGAAGGAGTAGACGTCACCGATCCACAGGAGTTGGGTGCCGGACGGCTTGAGGTCCTCGCTGATGTACGGGGTCGCGAGGCCGAGGACGGTCGCGTCGACGGCCACCAGCAGCACGGCGAGCACGAGGACGGACAGCGCGAGCCAGCGGCCCGGGCGCTTCGCCTCCTCGGGCGTGGTCACCGGCTGCAGGGTGCTGGTCATGGTTCCTCTCTCCGTAGTGCGCCGCCGAGCAGCAGCTCGACGATCATGTGGGTGAATTCCTTGCGGGCGACCCGGCCTTCCGCCACCGCCCAGGCGCCGGAGGCCAGCAGCCCGTAGAGCGCCTCGGTGAGCCAGGCCGGGGTGAGGTCGATGCGGAACTCGCCGCTCGCCTGGCCGCGCCGGAACAGGGTCGCGATGCGCTCGTCGATCCGGGCCCAGCCCTGGTTCTGCTCCTCGCCCTCGAACAGCTGGTTCTCGGTGTAGAGGAAGGCGAGAAGGCCGGCGGCGGATTCGATCTCGCGCACGAGGCGGCGTACGGCCTCGCCCGCGGGGCCGTCGTCCAGACGGGCCGCGTCCAGCGCGGCTTCGCACTCCTCGATGCCGAGCGCCTCCAGCGCCCGCACGAGCGCGTCCCGTCCGGCGAAGTGCCGGTGCAGGGTGGCCCGGCTGATGCCCGCGGCCTTGGCGACCTCGTCCATGGTCGCGGTGGATTTGCGGGTCAGCAGGGCTGCGGCACTGCGCAGCACGTGATCACGGTCGACGGCCATGAGACAACTCTAAACCAGGTGAGACAGTTTTGTCTCACGCTGGGCATGGGTGAGTCATTCAGCACAGGCGTGCTTCATCGCGGGTGCGTGTGGCTCATCGGGTGCGCGCGGGCGGGCCGTCCGACTCCCGCCCGCGACGATCACCCTCTCGCTCAGTGCCAGGGCAGCCGGCCGCGCCGCTCCCAGTAGGCGTGCGGTTCCTCGGCCAGTGCGGCGAGCCGGGCGAGCTGGTCCTCGTCGAGGTCGACGACGGCCGCGTGCAGATTGGAGCCGAGCTGGGTGGTGGTCGCGGCGCCGGAGAGGACGACGCCGGCCCACGGCTGGCGGAGGACCAGGGCGAGGGCGACGGCGTCACAGCCGAGGCCGGTCTCCTCGGCCACCGCCTTCAGGGCGTCGGGGGCGTGCGGTTCCGCCAGGCGTCCGTTGGCCATGCCCTCCTTGACGATCACCGTCAGGCCGGCCTCGTGGGCCTCCGCGAGGGCAGGGCCGGCCGAGGTCTCCAGCGCGTTGTACGTCGACTGGACGGCGCGGAAGAGGGGGGTGTCGTCGACGGTGACCGCGAGGGCGGCGCGGATGGCGTCGGCCTGGTCGGGACCGCTCGTGGAGAAGCCGATCGTCAGGCCCTGGGAGGCGGCCTCCGCCAGTCTGGCGTGGAGTTCCTTGTCGGTGAGGGCCGGGCTGTCGGGGGTCACCGAGTGGATCTGATAGAGGTCGAGCCGGTCGCCGAGCAGGGCGGCCGTCTCGGCGCGCTGACGCTCGTAGGTCTCGACGCTGTGGTCCTTGACCTCGTGCTTCTCCGCGTCGGTGGTCCAGTCGGCGGTGTAGGTGTAGCCCCACTTGCTGCCCACGACGACGTCGGCGACGTCGGGGCGGGTACGCAGCCAGTCGGCGAGGAACTCCTCGGAGCGGCCGTAGGAGCGGGCGACGTCGAAGTAGCGGACGCCCTGGGCGTAGGCGGCGTCCAGGAGGTCGTGGGTGCGCGTGCGCAGCGTCTCGACGCTGCGGTCCTCTCCGAGGTCCCTGTCCCGGCCGAGGTTGATGTAGCCGGGGCGCCCGACGGCGGCCAGGCCCAGGCCGATGTGGCAGGTGGGCGTGGTGGCTGTGGCGAGGCGGGCGAAGGGCATCGCGGGCTCCGTTCGATCGGCACCGGTACGGCTCCTGACCAACGTAACCCGCGATGCCGCCGCGTTCGGCGAGCCGGGGCGCGCTCGGGTGGTGCGGCTCCTCGGCGGGTGCGGGGCACGGTGGGCGCTCGCGCGTGCTCGTGCCCACGCGGCGGAGCCGCACGTCGACGCACCCCGCGCCCCTGTCCGGGGCGCTGCCCTCAGCCCTGGTTCTTCGCGGTCGCCCACGCGTGCTGGGCCGCCACGTTCGCCTTCACCTCCGCCAGCTGGACGGCGACCGCGCTCGGCGCCGTGCCGCCACGGCCGTTGCGGGAGGCCAGGGCGCCCGGGACGTTGAGGACGGAACGCACCTCGGGGGTGAGGTGGGCGGAGATCTTCGCGAACTGCTCGTCGGTGAGGTCGTCGAGTTCCTTGCCCTCGGCCTCGGCCGCCTTGACGCACTCGCCGGCGACCTCGTGCGCCACGCGGAACGGCACGCCCTGCTTCACCAGCCACTCGGCGATGTCGGTGGCGAGGGAGAAGCCGGCCGGGGCCAGCTCCTCCATGCGCTCGCGGTTCACGGTGAGGGTGGCGACCATGCCGGTGAAGGCGGGCAGCAGGACCTCGAGCTGGTCGCAGGAGTCGAAGACCGGCTCCTTGTCCTCCTGCAGGTCCCGGTTGTAGGCGAGGGGCAGCGCCTTCAGCGTGGCCAGCAGACCCGTCAGGTTGCCGATGAGGCGGCCGGACTTGCCGCGCGCCAGCTCGGCGATGTCCGGGTTCTTCTTCTGCGGCATGATCGACGAGCCCGTGGAGAAGGCGTCGTGCAGGGTCACGAAGGAGAACTCCTTCGTGTTCCAGATGATGATCTCCTCGGCGATCCGGGAGAGGTTGACGCCGATCATCGCGGTGATGAAGGCGAACTCGGCGACGAAGTCACGGGACGCCGTGCCGTCGATGGAGTTGCCGACGCTGCCGTGCTCGAAGCCGAGGTCCTTCGCCACCGCCTCGGGATCGAGGCCGAGGGAGGAACCCGCGAGGGCGCCCGAGCCGTACGGCGAGACCGCCGTGCGGTCGTCCCACTGGCGCAGCCGCTCGGCGTCCCGGGACAGGGACTGCACGTGCGCGAGGACGTGGTGGGCGAAGAGGACCGGCTGGGCGTGCTGGAGGTGGGTGCGGCCGGGCATCGCCACGTCCGGGTGGGCCTCCGCCAGGCCGATCAGCGCGTCCTGGAGCTCGGCGATCAGGCCGCCGATGATCCGGGCGTGGTCCCGCAGGTACATGCGGAAAAGGGTCGCGACCTGGTCGTTCCTCGACCGTCCCGCCCGCAGTTTGCCGCCGAGGTCGGGGCCGAGGCGCTCCAGGAGGCCGCGCTCCAGGGCGGTGTGGACGTCCTCGTCGGCGATGGTGCCGGTGAAGGAGCCGTCCGCCACGTCCGCCTCGAGCCGGTCCAGGCCCGCGATCATGTCCGCCAGCTCGTCGTCCGTGAGCAGGCCCGCCTTGTGCAGCACGCGCGCGTGGGCGCGTGAACCGGCGATGTCGTACGGCGCGAGCCGCCAGTCGAAGTGGACGGACGCGGACAGCTTGGCCAGGGCCTCGGCGGGACCGTCGGCGAAACGGCCGCCCCAGAGCCGTACGTCACCGCTGTTGCTGCTCACTTGCGTTGCTCCTAGAGGGTGTGGGTCTTCCACCTGGGTGTGCCACCGCCTCCCCGCGACGTGAGTGAGGAGGCGGTCGTCAGGCTAGTGCGTGAGGTGACCGGTCGCCGTCATGCGAGGTCGCGCCGGGCGGCGATCCTCGACGACAGACTGTGGATGTCGATGAAGCCCTTGGCCGCGGTCTGGTCGAACGTGTCGCCGGTGTCGTAGGTGGCGAGGTCGAAGTCGTACAGGGACGACGGCGAGCGACGGCCGGTGACGACGGCGCGGCCGCCGTGCAACGTCATGCGGATGTCACCGGAGACGTGCCGGTGAGCCTCGTCGATGAAGGCGTCCAGGGCCCGCTTGAGCGGAGAGAACCACTGGCCGTCGTAGACCAGTTCGCCCCAGCGCCGGTCGATCTGCCGTTTGTGACGGGCGAGTTCGCGCTCGACGGTGACGTTCTCCAGCTCCTGGTGGGCCGTGATCAGGGCGATGGCGCCCGGCGCCTCGTACACCTCGCGGGACTTGATGCCGACGAGGCGGTCCTCGACCACGTCGATCCGGCCGACGCCCTGGGCGCCGGCGCGCTCGTTGAGCCGCTGGACGGCCTGGAGGACGGTGACGGGCTCGCCGTCGACGGCGACCGGGACGCCCTCCTCGAAGGAGACGACCACCTCGTCGGCCTCGCGGGGCGTGGCCGGGTTCCGGGTGTACGTGTAGACGTCCTCGGTCGGCGCGTTCCAGATGTCCTCGAGGAAGCCCGTCTCGACGGCGCGCCCGAAGACGTTCTGGTCGATGGAGTACGGGGACTTCCTCGTGGTGGTGATGGGGAGGTTCTTCTCCTCGCAGAACGCGATGGCCCTGTCGCGGGTCATCGCGTAGTCACGGACCGGGGCGACGCACTTCAGGCCGGGGGCGAGAGCGGCGATGCCGGCCTCGAAGCGGACCTGGTCGTTGCCCTTGCCGGTGCAGCCGTGGGCGACCGTGGTGGCGCCGTGCTTCTCGGCGGCGGCGACGAGGTGTTTGACGATCACCGGCCGGGAGAGCGCCGAGACCAGCGGATAACGGTCCATGTAGAGGGCGTTGGCCTTGATCGCGGGGAGGCAGTACTCCTCGGCGAACTCGTCCTTGGCGTCGGCCACTTCGGCCTCGACCGCGCCACAGGCGAGCGCGCGCTTGCGGACGAGCTCCAGGTCCTCGCCTCCCTGGCCGACGTCCACGGCGACGGCGATGACCTCGGCGCCCGTCTCCTCCGCGATCCAGCCGATGGCGACGGAGGTGTCCAGACCGCCCGAGTAGGCGAGGACCACGCGCTCGGTCACGGGTTCCTCCTCACATCGCTGGCCATATGCATGAGTATGCAGCGGCCTGCATGATTCGTCAATCCGGCCCGATGAGCCATGGCTGTCCGTGGTCCGCCCCTGGCTGCTCCGCCCTCGCCCGTCGTGGACCCGCAGAAGTTTCCGCAGAGACTTTGAACAACAGCAACCGCTTACTCGTACTCATCCCCGAGCGCCGGCGCCGCGTTCGTCAACCCACTCCTGACCCAAGTGAGGCATCCGCATGTCCAGGGCTCTTCCGAAGTACAACAAGCGTCGCGTGGCGGTCATCGGCGGCGCCGCCGCTCTGGCGCTGACCGGCGCCGTGGTCGTGAACTCCGCCCTCGCCGGGGAGACGTCCGGGAACAGCGGCACGAACGCCAGGACCCTCGCCTCCCCCGGCACGATCAGCTGCCCGGACGTGGCCTCCCGGCTGCCCGCGATCCCCGCCTCCGCCCAGGCCGAGGTCGCCCGCAACCTCACCCTGCTCAACACCCAGATCGCCGAAGCCAACAAGCGCCTCGTCGAAACCGTCGGCCAGGGCGGCCCCAACTTCGTCCAGAACGCCATCCTCGGCCCCCTCGAGGACAAGCGCATCGCCACCGTCAACCGCATCGCCACCGCCATCGGCCGCACCGCCGAGAAGCCCCAGGGCCTCGACGCCCTCGCACCCTGCACGCTGAACGCAGGAGGGGGCGGGGCGGCCGAGGGAGGCGCGGCCGCCCCGAGCGCCACGGCGACCGATGCGGCCGGGGACACGGGCAACGCCGGGGAGGCCGGGGACACCGGCAACGCCGGGGACACCGGGGACACCGGAGGCACGGGCAACGCCGGGGACACGGGTGAGGCCGGCGCCGCCGGCACGATCAGCTGCCCGGACGTGGCCTCCCGGCTGCCCGCGATCCCCGCCTCCGCCCAGGCCGAGGTCGCCCGCAACCTCACCCTGCTCAACACCCAGATCGCCGAAGCCGACAAGCGCCTCGTCGAAACCGTCGGCCAGGGCGGCCCCAACTTCGTCCAGAACGCCATCCTCGGCCCCCTCGAGGACAAGCGCATCGCCACCGTCAACCGCATCGCCACCGCCATCGGCCGCACCGCCGAGAAGCCCCAGGGCCTCGACGCCCTCGCACCCTGCACGCTGAACCAGTGAGGTGACAGGCGTGGCGGCCGCCCCGGGAGAAGCGCCGGCCGGGACGGCCGCCGTGGCGCCCGCGGCGGCCGCTCCACCGGGTCAACCCTTTCGCACATCCTTAGACAGGCGAAGGACTTTGCCGAAATAATCGTCACATGGGAAAGACCTATGAGCGCATAGACGGCAGGCTCCGCGCCTTTATCGAGGAGCAGCCCCTCTTCTTCACCGCGACCGCGCCCCTGTCCGGCGACGGCACGGTCAACCTCTCCCCCAAGGGCCTGAAGGGCTCGTTCGCCGTCCTCGACGAACACACCGTGGCCTACCTGGACTTCGCCGGATCCAACGCGGAGACCGTCGCGCACCTGCGGGAGAACGGCCGGATCACCCTGATGTGGTGCGCCTTCCAGGGGCCGCCGAACATCGTGCGCGTCCACGGCCGGGGCGAGCCGGTCTTCCGCGACGACCCGCGCTTCGAGGAACTGCGCGCCCGCTTCCCGGACATCGACCCCTCCCCGCACGGTCTGCGCGCGATCATCGTCGTGCACGCGGACCTGGTGCGGGACACCTGCGGGTACGCGGTGCCCTTCATGACGTACGACGAGGACCGTGACCTGCACGGGAAGCGGTTCGCGCGCGAGGACGACGCCTCGCTCAGCGCCTACTTCGAGAAGAAGGAACACGTCGCCACGAGCATCGACGGGCTGCCGGGACTCCCCCTGCCGCTGCCCCCGGCACCGCCGTCACCCGCGCGCCCGATTTGACACTCACACGTCATGTGCACCAAGTGCACGGAGAGGAGCTCCCTGAGTCATTTGACGGAATTCTCCCTTCCATCATTCCCGTCTCCTACGGTGGGGGCACAGGTGCGCGCTCTCGCGCATCGGGAACACATGGGGGATTCATGTTCCGACCCGCACGCGAACCTCAGACCAAACGCCACGTCCGTTCGTCCTTCCACATCGTCGGCGAGGGAATCCTCGCCGACTCCGCGGACGGGGGTCCCGCGGAACCCCTGCCGCCGTCCACGGTGGCGGCCCTGCGCCGCTTCCAGTTCTCCCGGCTGGGCCCCAAGGCCCGGACGTCCCACCTGCTCGACCGGGCCGCCCGTACGGAACTGGCCGAGGCGATGACCGACCCCGACCGGGACCAGCCCGATCAGGCCGACGTCCCGGCCGGATTCACCTACCTCGGCCAGTTCGTGGACCACGACCTCACACTGGACGCCACCGCGGTGCGCCTGGAGGACGAGATCACGGTGCGGGAGCTCCTCCAGGGCCGCTCCCCCGCGCTGGACCTCGACTCCCTGTACGGTCTCGGTCCCGACCACCGCTTCGACCGCCGGTACTACGAGGACGACGGGCTCCGGCTGAAGACCGGCACCACCCAGGGCGTTCCGGGGGACGGGTCCGTCGCCGGCCGTCCCCTCACCGGCTTCGACCTGCCGCGGGTGGGCACGGGCTCACTGCGGTCCGAGCGGCGGCGGGCGCTCGTCCCGGACCCGCGCAACGACGAGAACCTCGCCGTCGCCCAGATCCACACCGCCTTCATCCGTTTCCACAACCGCGTGGTGGCCGACCTGGTCGACAAGGGCGTCTCCAGCGCGGTGCTGTTCGAGTCGGCGCGCGAGACGGTCGTGAAGCACTACCAGTGGATGCTGGTCCACGACTTCCTGCCCCGGATCGTCGACCCCACCGTCGTCGCGGACGTCTTCGCCAACGGGCGCCGGGTGTTCGAGCGGGCTCCGGGCGAGCACGACCGGCCGACGATGCCGATCGAGTTCTCCGTGGCCGCCTACCGGCTCGGCCACAGCATGGTGCGGGCCCGCTACAACTGGAACCGGATCTTCGACCGGGGGCAGGGCACGCTGGAGCTGCTGTTCCGGTTCAGCGGGACCAGCGGCATCCTCTCCCCGCCTCCCGCCGACCTCAACGACCCGGAGGCGGGCGAGTTCGAGCGTCTGCCCACCAACTGGATCGCGGACTTCCGGCGGCTGTTCGCCTTCGAGGAAGCCGTGCCGGACCGGGCCGAACTCCACGTCCCGGCCGACCGGTTCAACGTCGCCAAGCGCATCGACACCCTGCTGGTCAACCCCCTCGCCAAGCTGCCGCTCGGCGCCTTCGGCGGCCGCGGGGAGCAGCCACCGCCCATCGAGCTGAACCTCGCCTTCCGCAACCTCACCCGCGCCTCGATGCTGCGTCTGGCGACGGGACAGCAGATGGTCGAGCACTTCGTCGGCCGCAAGGTCGACGTGGAGCCGCTGACCTCGGCCGACCTCGCGGAGGGCGGCGGGGCGCAGTTCTCCGACGCGCTCGCCGAACAGCTCGCCCGGCACTGCCCGTTGTGGTTCTACGTCCTGCGCGAGGCCGAGGTGAAGGGCGCCGGCAAGCTGACCGGAGTCGGCGGACGCATCGTCGCCGAGGTCTTCCACCGTGCCATCGAGGGCAGCCGCCACTCCATCGTGCGCGACCCCTTCTGGCGCCCCTTCCTCAGCCCCGTCCAGGAGCGCAACGCCAAGGACGTCTTCGAGATGACCGACCTGCTGCTGTACGCCTTCCAGGGGCGGGCGGACCTGCTGAACCCGCTGGGCCCGTGAGCTGAGCCCCGGCCGACAGGCGGACCCGCTGTTCCGGGCGGGTCCGCCTGTCCCGTTCCCGCCGTTCCCGCCTCCCCTGTTCCCCGGCGAACGGACGCGCGGGCCCGGGCCCGGACGCCGAACCGGGCCCCGGCCGGAACTGAACCAGGTCTCGGCAGGGCCCTGAACCGGGTCACGGCAGACCCCTGAACCAGGTCACGGCAAGCCCTTGGACCGGGTCTCGGCCGGACGCTGAACACTCCGCGGTGGCGGCACGTATCTGTGGGCCAAGGGTCCGTACCCACGGAGGAACCGTGACCACGACGATCGCCGGCGGCCGTGCCGCCCGCCGCCAGACGATGCGCCGCATCCGTCCGCGCCGCTCCCCGGCCGTCCCGTTGTTGCTCGCCGTATGGGCGGGCGCGGCGGCCGTGCTGTGGCTGTGGTGGGCCAACACGCCGTCCATCAGGGACAACAACGGCAGGATCCTGCAGGCGGGCCGGATCACCGGTCTGCTCGCCGGGTACCTGATGGCGCTGGTGGTCCTCCAGATGGCGCGTGTGCCGGCGCTGGAGCGACGGGTCGGCTCCGACCGGGTCGCCCGCTGGCACGCGATGACGGGTCGGTACACGCTCTGCCTCACCCTCGCGCACGTGTTCCTCATCATGTGGGGGTACGCGCTGCAGGCCGGCAAGTCGCTCGGCGACATCGTGCAGCAGACGACCGACTCCATCAACCAGCTGCCCGACATGGGCAAGGCCGCCGTCGGCACCGGTCTGCTGCTGGTCATCGGACTGGTCTCGATCGGCCCGGTGCGGCGCAGGATGCCGTACGACACCTGGTACCACGTCCATCTGATGACGTACGCGGCGGTGTACCTGACGTTCTGGCACCAGATCACCACGGGCAACGAGTTCGCCGTCGAGCCCACCGCCAAGACCTTCTGGTACGCGCTGTACGGCTCGGTCACCGCGCTCGTGCTCTGGTACCGGGTCCTCACCCCCATCCGGCTGAACCTGCGCCACCGCCTGTACGTGGAGGCGGTCATCGAGGAGACGCCCGGCATCGTGTCGGTGCTGATCGGCGGGCGCAGGCTGCACCGGATGGGCGCGGAGGCGGGACAGTTCTTCCGCTGGCGGTTCCTGGCGCCGGGCCTGCGCTTCAGCTCGCACCCGTACTCGCTGTCGGCCAACCCGCGCCCCGACCTGCTGCGGATCACGGTCAAGGCGATCGGGGACCACAGCGAGGCGCTGCGCGAGCTGCGGCCCGGCACGAAGGTGTGGGCCGAGGGACCGTACGGCGCGATGACCGCGTCCCGGCGCAGCCGCGGCAAGGTGCTGCTGGTGGCCGGCGGTGTGGGCATCACACCGATGCGGACGCTGTTCGAAACGCTGCCGGGCGCCCCCGGTGACATCACGCTCCTCTACCGGGCCAACAGCACCCAGGACCTGGCGCTGTGGGACGAGCTGGCCGAGATCGCCGACGAGCGCGGGGCGCGGCTGATGTACGCGGTCAACAGCCCCGACGGAGAGCGCCCCGACATCTCGGCGGAGTCCCTGCAGCGCAAGATCCCCGACATCGACGAGCACGACGTCTTCATGTGCGGGCCGAACGGCTTCGCCCAGGGCGTGTACGAGGCACTGCGCGGCGCCGGGGTGCCGGCCCGCCGCATCCATCACGAGTCGTTCGAGATGTGAGCGACGGGACACCACGGCAGTCCCCAGGCCATCAACGAATCCAGGAGTTCGGGAACAGATGAGGAAGAGCCACCCCCTTCGGCGCGTCATGCTCGCCACCGCCGCGACCGTGTCCGGGATCGTGCTGCTGCTGACGCTGAAGCCGGGGTCCGACGACGGCCCCCAGGCGGCGGGCGCGGCCCAGCAGGGCGCCGCCCAGGCCGGGGCGGCCGCCGCCTCGTCGGGCAGCTTCACCGGTGACGCGGCGGACACCCAGTACGGGGCCGTGCAGGTCCGGATCACCGTCGCAGGCGGGAAGATCACCCAGGCCGAGGCCGTCCAGCAGCCCAAGGGCGGCCAGAGCGACCAGATCAACGCCGGCGCCGTCCCCAAGCTCAACGCGGCCGCCGTCGCCGCGAACAGCGCCGGCATCGACTCGGTGTCCGGAGCGACGTACACCAGCGACGGCTACAAGAAGTCCCTGCAGTCCGCGATCGACAAGGCGAACGCGGGCGCGGGCGCCTCCCAGGGTTCCGGCAACGCCGCCCCGGTCACCGGCACCTTCACGGGTGACGCGGTGGACACCCAGTACGGGGCGATCCAGGTCCGGATCACCGTCAAGGACAACCAGATCACCAAGGCGGAGACCGTCCAGCAGCCCAAGGGCGGCCAGAGCGACCAGATCACCGGCAACGCCGTCCCCAAGCTCAACCAGGACGTCGTCACCAAGCAGAGCCCGAACATCGACACGGTGTCCGGGGCCACCTACACCACCGACGGCTACAAGAAGTCCCTGCAGTCCGCGATCGACAAGGCGAACGCGAGCGCGGGCTCCGCGCAGGGCTCCGGGACGGAGGCGTCCCCGCAGCCGGAAGCGCCCCAGGCGCCGGAGGCGGGCCAGGACGCGGGGGCGCAGGACTCCGGGAGCGCCCAGGCGTCCGGCACCTTCACGGGCGACGTGGTGCAGACGGACTACGGGCCCGTCCAGGTCCGGATCACCGTCGCCAACGGGAAGATCACCAAGGCGGAGGCCGTCCAGAAGCCGTCCGGCGGTCAGAGCGACTCGATCAACGCGAACGCGGTGCCCAAGCTGAACCAGGCGGCCGTGGCGGCCGGCAGCGCGGACATCGACGCGGTCTCCGGGGCGACGTACACCAGCGGCGGGTACAAGGAATCACTCCAGTCGGCGCTGGACCAGGCCGGTGGCTGAGACCGTGGCCGAGTCGGCAGCAGCGCCCACCACGGTGCGTCACGCGGAGGAGGTCATGGGGACGGTCTTCTCCTTCGACATCCGCGGCGGGGACCCCGAGGCGGTGCGTACGGCTCTGGAGGAGGCGGTCGCCTCCCTGCACCGGGTCGACGAGGTGTTCAGCACCTACCGCGAGGACAGCCAGGTCTCCCGGCTGCAGCGCGGGGAGCTGAGCGTCGAGGAGTGCGTCCCCGAGGTCGCCGAGGTACTGGACCTGGGCGCCGAGGCGGAGCGGTCGAGCGACGGCTGGTTCAGCATGCGCTACGCGGGGCGGCTCGACCCCACGGGGATCGTCAAGGGCTGGGCCGCGGAGCGCGCGGCGCGGCTGATCGCCGGGGTGGCCGGAGTGAGCGGGGTCAGCGTCAACGGCGGCGGGGACGTGCAGCTCCTCGGGGTGCCCGGTCCGCAACGGCCATGGCGCGTCGGCGTCTCGGACCCCCTGCGGCCGGGCGGCCTGGCGGCGGTGGTGTCGGCGGCGGGCGCGGACGAGCTGGCGGTCGCCACGTCGGGCACGGCGGAGCGGGGCACGCACATCGTCGACCCGCGCACGGGCCGCTCCGCGGTGACGGACCTGGTGGCCGTGACGGTGGTGACCCCTCAGCTGACCTGGGCGGACTGCTGGGCCACGGCCGCGTTCGCGATGGGCTCCCGGGAGGGGCTGCGCTGGCTGGAGTCCCTCCCGGACGTGGAGGCACTGCTGATCACGGCGGGGGACGAGGTGCGATGCACCGGCGGCCTGGCCAGACGACTCGGCTGACCCGGGACTGGTCGAAGGTGGGCGCGGCGGCGTGACCGCACCCACCCCAGGGGCACGGGGATCTGCGCGACCAGCCCTCACGCACCCGCAGCCGACGAACAACAGGACGACCGCCCCCCGAAAGCCGCCTCACCCCGGCAACAAGGTGAGCGCACACCACAGGGGCGCGGGGAACTGCGCGACCGGCCCCCACGCACCCGCAGTCGGCGTACCGCGGCCGCCCGCGTCTCAGTGGCCGTTCTGGGCCAACCGCAGCAGATGGTCCGCCAGGGCCTGGCCCCCCGTCGGCTCGCGGCTGATCAGCAGCAGCGTGTCGTCACCGGCGATCGTGCCGAGGATGTCGTGCAGCTCGGCCTGGTCGATCGCCGAGGCGAGGAACTGGGCCGCACCCGGCGGGGTGCGCAGAACCACGAGGTTCGCGGACGCCTCCGCGGAGATCAGCAGCTCCTGCGAGAGCCGCCGCATCCGCTCCTCCTTCGCCGACTCCCCCAGCGGAGCGCGGGGCGTGCGGAAACCGCCCTCGCTCGGCACCGCGTAGATCAGGTCGCCGTCGGTGTTGCGGATCTTCACCGCGTTCAGCTCGTCGAGGTCCCGGGAGAGCGTCGCCTGTGTGACGCTCAGCCCGTCGTCGGCGAGCAGCTTCGCCAGCTGGCTCTGGGAGCGCACGGGTTGCCGGTTGAGGATGTCCACGATCCGGCGGTGGCGGGCGGTGCGGGTCTGCGGCACGGCGGGCCCGTTCGCCCCCGGCTGCTCGTGGTCCTGCGCCTGGCTCATCGTCGTCTCATTCTCCGGATCGTCCGTCCCCGCTCACTGCGTCGAGAAGGCCGGGCAGCGCCTCGAGGAAGGCGTCCACCTCGTCGTCGCCGAGGGTGAGCGGCGGCATGAGCCGGACGACGTCGGGGGCGGGCGCGTTCACAAGGAATCCGGCCTCCTGAGCCGCTTGGCGCACCTGCGGCGCGAGGGGCTCGGTGAGCACGATACCCAGGAGGAGACCCGCGCCCCGGACATAATCGATCAACGGGTGGCCCGGGCCCTCGATTCCGTCCCGCAGCCGCTCGCTCTGCCGCTTGACGTTCTCCAGCAGTCCCTCGCTCTCGATGGTGTCGAGGACGGCGAGTCCGGCCGCGCAGGCGACGGGGTTGCCGCCGAACGTCGTGCCGTGGTGGCCGGGCTGGAGCAGTTCGGCGGCCCGCCCGAAGGCGACGGTCGCGCCGAGCGGCAGGCCGCCGCCGAGCTGCTTGGCGAGGGTGACGACGTCGGGCAGGACTCCCTCGTGGGCCTGGTACTCGAACCAGTGCCCGGTCCTGCCGATGCCGGTCTGCACCTCGTCGAGGACGAGGAGCGAGCCGGTGGCGGCGGTGATCGCGCGGGCGGCCTTGAGGTAGTCCGCGGGCGGGACCACGACGCCGAGTTCGCCCTGGATCGGCTCGACGATGACGAGAGCGGTCTCCTCGGTGACCGCGGCGGCGAGCGCCTGCGCGTCGCCGAACGGGACGTGCGTGACGTCACCGGGCAGCGGCAGGAAGGGTTCCCGTTTGCCGGGCTGCCCGGTGAGCGCGAGCGCGCCCATGGTGCGGCCGTGGAAGGCGCCCTCGGTGGCCACGACGTGGGTTCGCCCGGTCAGCCGGCCGATCTTGAAGGCGGCCTCGTTGGCCTCGGCGCCGGAGTTGCAGAAGAAGACCCTGCCGTCCCGGCCGAACAGCCGGAGCAGCCGCTCGGCGAGGGCGACGGTCGGCTCGGCCATGAAGAAGTTGGAGATGTGGCCGAGGGAGCCGATCTGCCGGCTCACGGCCTCGACGACCGCCGGGTGGGCGTGACCGAGTGCGTTGGTCGCGATGCCGCCGACGAAGTCGACGTAGGCGTTGCCCTCGGCGTCCCAGACCCGGCTGCCCTCGCCGCGTACGAGGGGCAGCAGGGGGGTGCCGTAGTTGTTCATGAGCGCGCTCTGCCACCGCGCGGTCAGTTCCTGGTTGCTGGTGGTGGCGTTGCTCATGACGACTCCCCCTGTTCGCCCGGATTCTCGTCGGGCACGACCATCGTGCCGATGCCCTCGTCGGTGAAGACCTCCAGCAGGATCGAGTGCTGGACCCGCCCGTCGATGACGCGGGCGGTCGTGACGCCGTTGCGCACGGCGTGCAGGCAGCCCTCCATCTTCGGGACCATGCCGGAGGACAGCTCCGGCAGCAGCTTCTCCAGTTGGGAAGCGGTGAGGCGGCTGATCACCTCGTCGGAGTTCGGCCAGTCCTCGTAGAGGCCCTCGACGTCGGTGAGGACCATGAGGGTTTCGGCGCCCAGTGCCGCAGCGAGTGCCGCAGCCGCCGTATCAGCATTGACGTTGTAGACATGTCCGTCATCCTGGGAGCGGGCGATCGAGGAGACGACCGGGATGCGGCCGTCGGCGAGCAGGGCCTGGATCGCGCCCGTGTCGATCGAGGTGATCTCGCCCACCCGCCCGATGTCGACGCGCTCGCCGTCGATCTCGGGCTGGTGCTTGGTGGCGGTGATGGTGTGCGCGTCCTCGCCGGTCAGGCCGACGGCGAGCGGACCGTGCTGGTTGAGCAGCCCGACCAGCTCGCGCTGCACCTGTCCGGCGAGCACCATGCGGACGACGTCCATGGCGTCCTCGGTGGTGACGCGCAGGCCCGCCTTGAACTCGCTGACGATGCCGTGCCGGTCGAGGGCGGCGCTGATCTGCGGGCCGCCGCCGTGCACGACGACGGGCTTGAGGCCGGCGTGGTGCAGGAACACGACGTCCTGGGCGAACGCGGCCTTCAGCTCCTCGTCGATCATGGCGTTGCCGCCGAACTTGATGACGACGGTCTTGCCGTTGTGGCGGACCAGCCAGGGCAGCGCCTCGATGAGGATCTGGGCCTTGGGGAGGGCGGTGTGCTTCCGCGTGGTGCTCATGACGAGTAGGCGCTGTTCTCGTGGACGTAGTCGGCGGTGAGGTCGTTGGTCCAGATGGTGGCGGTCTCGGAGCCGGCCGCGAGGTCGGCGACGATGTGCACCTCGCGGAAGCGCATGTCGACCTTGTCGCGGTCCTCGCCGACGCCGCCGTTCTTGCACACCCAGACGCCGTTGATGGCGACGTTGAGCCGGTCCGGCTCGAAGGCGGCGGACGTGGTGCCGATCGCGGAGAGCACGCGGCCCCAGTTGGGGTCCTCGCCGTGGATGGCGCACTTGAGGAGGTTGTTGCGGGCGATGGAGCGGCCCACCTCGACGGCGTCGTCCTCGGACGCGGCGCCCACCACCTCCACCTTGATGTCCTTGCTGGCGCCCTCGGCGTCCCGGATGAGCTGCTGCCCGAGGTCGTCGCAGACCGTCCGCACGGCTTCGGCGAACTCCTCGTACTGCGGGGTGACCCCGGAGGCCCCGGAGGCGAGCAGCAGCACGGTGTCGTTGGTGGACATGCAGCCGTCGGAGTCGACGCGGTCGAAGGTGACCTTGGTGGCCGCGCGCAGCGCCTTGTCCAGTGCGTCGCTGTCGAGGTCGGCGTCGGTGGTGAGGACGACCAGCATGGTGGCGAGGCCGGGGGCGAGCATGCCCGCGCCCTTGGCCATGCCGCCGACGGTCCAGCCGTCCTTCGTCACGACGGACGTCTTGTGGACGGTGTCGGTGGTCTTGATGGCGATGGCCGCCTTCTCGCCGCCGTGCTCGCTCAGCGCGCCGGCCGCGGTCTCGACCCCGGGAAGCAGCTTGTCCATCGGGAGCAGGACGCCGATGAGGCCCGTGGAGCACACGGCCACCTCGCCGGCGCCCACGCCGAGCACGTCGGCGACCTTCTCCGCGGTCGCGTGCGTGTCCTGGAAGCCCTTCGGCCCCGTGCACGCGTTGGCCCCGCCGGAGTTGAGGATCACCGCGGACAGCTGACCGCTCTTGAGGACCTGCTCCGACCACAGCACCGGCGCGGCCTTGACGCGGTTGGAGGTGAAGACGCCCGCGGCGGCGCGGCGCGGCCCGTTGTTGACCACGAGGGCCAGGTCCGGGTTGCCGTTCTCCTTGATCCCGGCGGCGATGCCCGCCGCCGTGAATCCCTTGGCTGCCGTGACGCTCACGGTGCGACTCCGATCGTGGAAAGACCGAGCTCCTCGGGATACCCGAGGGCGATGTTCATGCTCTGGACGGCACCGCCCGCGGTGCCCTTGGTGAGGTTGTCGATGGCGCTGATCGCGATGATCCGGCCCGCGGCCTCGTCGTGGGCGACCTGCACCTGAACGGCGTTGGAACCGTGCACGGACGCCGTGGCGGGCCACTGGCCCTCGGGCAGCAGGTGGACGAAGGGCTCGTCGGCGAAGGCCTTCTCGTAGGCGGCGCGGACGCTCTCGGCGGTGACGCCGTCGCGCGCCTTGGCGCTGCACGTGGCGAGGATGCCGCGGGGCATCGGCGCGAGGGTCGGCGTGAAGGAGACGCAGACCCGCTCCCCCGCCGCCGCGCTGAGGTTCTGGATCATCTCGGGCGTGTGCCGGTGGCCGCCGCCGACGCCGTACGGCGACATGGAGCCCATGACCTCGCTGCCGAGCAGGTGCGGCTTGGGCGCCTTGCCCGCGCCGGAGGTGCCGGACGCGGCGACGATCACGGCCTCGGCCTCGGCCAGGCCCGCCGCGTACGCCGGGAAGAGCGCGAGGGAGACGGCCGTGGGGTAGCAGCCGGGTACCGCGATGCGCTTGGACCCCTCCAGCGCGGCGCGGCCACCCGGCAGTTCGGGAAGGCCGTAGGGCCAGGTACCGGCGTGCGGGGAGCCGTAGAACCTCTCCCAGTCGGCCGGGTCCTTCAGCCGGAAGTCGGCGCCCATGTCGACGACGAGGACGTCCGGTCCGAGCTGTTCGGCGACGGCGGCGGACTGCCCGTGCGGGAGGGCGAGGAAGACGACGTCATGCCCGGCGAGCACCTCGGCCGACGTCTCCCGCAGGACGCGGTCGGCCAGCGGCAGCAGGTGCGGCTGGAGCGCGCCCAGCTTCTGTCCCGCGTTGGAATTGCCGGTCAGGGCGCCGACCTCGACCTCGGGGTGCGCGAGGAGCAGGCGCAGCACCTCGCCGCCCGCATACCCGCTCGCTCCGGCCACTGCCGCACGTACCGCCATGGACTCCTCCTCTTGGATGGCATGACTATACGTTTCGCTGCACGTTTATGCAATCCATTCCGCAGGTGATGCCCCGGGGCGATCTGTGCCCATGCGGCCGTACTCCGTAACCTCCCGCCCCGGGCAACGTCATCCGGGCCGGACCCGGCGCCGTGCGCCTGTCCACGGCGGCGCCGAGTCTTCGCCCGAGGTGCTGACCCTCGCCGTCGCGGAACTCGCACCGTTCTGCGCGTGACCGACCGGGTGCCGAGCACGCTGTCGCACCGGGAGAGCCGCGCCTTCCGCCGCCGGTGGCGACCCGGGGTCCGCCGTCGTGGCGGCGGCCCGGCTTCTGCCCGCGGCGGCGACCCCGGCATGATGATCGACATGACACCGATCACCGGCCTGGACCTCACCGGATTCACCGAACGCGAGCCGGGGGTGTGGACCGACACGACGGGGCTCGTCGTGTCGGTTCACTTCTTCCCGCTCGTACCGGATCTGCCCGCCCCGCTGCACGAGAGGGACCGTCTGCGCGCGGGGCTCGCGCAGGGCGTGGCCTCGGCGGGCGGCGGGCTGATCGAGGCGGTGCCCGGCGCCGTGGACGGCGTTCCGGCGATCCGCCAGCTGGTGAAGGTGCCGCTGCAGAGCCGGCCCGGGCAGGCCTTCCTGGCCACCTGGACGGTGCCGAAGGCGGGATGCAGCACGGTGCTGAAGATACAGGCGGCCGAGGGCGCGACGACCGGCATGCGGGAGGCGATGATCATGGCTCAGGTGGGGCCGGCCGACTACTTCCGGCCCCACCCGTACGCGGGCGGCGGGCAGCTCGGCGGGCTGCCGTACCACGTCGGCGACCACGAGCAGTGGGACGCGCAGTTCCCCGACCATCCCCTCACCCTCGTCCGCGCGGCCCTGCACCGGATCACGCCCACGGTCACCCTCGACGAGCGCTTCAAGTCGCTGCCGCCGTTCGCCGGTCCGGCCCCGCAGGCCCCAGGCCCGCACGCACCTTTCCCGCCGGCGCCCGTACCGCAGACACCGGTCCCGCCGGCGCCCGTCCCGCCGGCGCCGGCCAAGCGGGGCTGGTTCCGGCGGAAGAGCTCCTGACGGGCGTCCCGCGCCCGCCGGCGATCACCCCGTCGCCGAACGGCGACGACCGCTCGGTGGCGCGCGGAACGCAGCGGGTGGACGCCTCCCGTCGGGGGCGCCCACCCGCGCGCGTTGCTTCCTCGGCACTTCCTCAGCCGAGTTCGCTCACTTCTGCTTGATCCGCAGGAAGGTGACCGAGTTCGCGGGGAAGGTGTACGTGAACTTGTCGGCGACCCCGGTGAAGGTGGAGGTCACCGGCGCGACCGGGGTCTCCGTCTCCGTGTTGACCGCGTCGGGCGCGGCGGCCAGCGTGGTCACCCGGGCCTTGGTGGCGACCCTGGCGCCACCGAGGTCGATCGCCGTACGGGCGTCCGCGGACCGGGCGTTGACGACCTTGACGATCAGGTCACCGGACTTCTTGTCCTTGGTGACGACCTGGCGGAACGGCTCGGCCGGCTTGTCGTCGGTGAAGCTGCCCCACTCCTGGCCGTCGAGGTAGAGGGTGACCTGGCGGCCCCGCACCTTGATGTCGATGTCGTAGGCACGGCCCGTCTCGATCGTCCCGGCCTTGGAGACGAGCGTCGACTTGCCGCCGTCCACGGCCTGCTCGACGGCGCTGGTGGTGTTGTTCCAGCCGCCCAGGTTCCACCAGTAGTAGTTGCCGGTGTCCTTGACTCCGAAGGCGACGAGGAAGCCCTCCTTGCCGGACTTCTTGGTGGCCTTCACGTGCAGGTCGTAGTCGTGCCAGTTCGCGTCACCGGCCGAGACCATGGTGTTCTCGGCGGCCACGTCCGTCTGGACGTACTGCCCGTCCTGGAGGCTCCAGCTGCCGCCCCCGGTGTGCGTCCACCGGGAGGCGTCGCCGGAGAAGTCGTCGCTGAGCAGCGTGGCCCCGTCGGCGCCCGTCACCTTCACGTCGTCGTACGCGGCCGTCGTCGCCCAGGTGGACAGGCCGACGGCGCCGGTGATGGGGCCGCTCACGGACGGGGTGGAGGTGGCCGTCGAAGGCACCACGCGGTCGCCGACGTTGTTCATGAAGAGCTTCTGGACCTCGTAGTTGGCCGAGTTCCAGGAGGCGTGGTTGTTGAACCACACCATGTCGGGGCTCCACTGCACGTAGTCCTCGTTGGCGAACAGCGGTGCGTAGGAGGCGAGTTTGACGACGTCCGCGTTGCGTTCCAGGCCGGTCATGAAGGCCGCCTCGGCGAGGCCGTTCTTGAAGGCGTTGCCCCAGGAGGCGTACTCGCCGAGGAAGACCTTCGGGCCGTTCCTGTCGTAGGAGTCGTAGCGGTCGTTGTTCTGCAGGAACCACTGCGGGCTGTTGTAGTAGTGCTCGTCGACCATGTCGACGTTCGCCTCGCGGTTGAGCTGCCAGGCGGTGTCGAAGGTGGAGCCCGCGTCGTCGGGCCCGGAGTTCGAGACGACCGTGATCTCCGGGTACCGGGCCTCGATGGCGGCGCGGAACTCCTTGAACCTGGCCATGAACTCGACGGGCAGGTTCTCCTCGTTGCCGACCCCGATGTGCGTGAGGTGGAAGGGCTTGGGGTGGCCCATCTGCGCGCGCTTCCTGCCCCACGTCGACGTCACCGGGCCGTTGGCGAACTCGATGAGGTCGAGGGTGTCCTGGATGTGCCGCTTGAGCAGGGCGTCGTCGACGACGGCCTTGTTCTGGCCGCAGCCGGTCACCAGGGCCGGGACGACGGGCAGCGGCATGGCCCCGATGTCCTCGGCGAAGCGGAAGTACTCGTAGTAGCCGAGGCCGTAGCTCTGGTTGTAGCCCCAGAAGTTGGCGTTGGTGGCGCGCTCCTCCACGGGGCCGATGGTGTCCTTCCACTGGTAGGAGCGGGCACGCTGCCAGCCGGAGGCCTCGCTGTAGTCCTGCATGGAGCCGGTGTTGACCAGGCAGCCCCCGGGGAAGCGCAGGAAACCCGGGCGCAGGGCGGCGACCTTCTCGGCGAGGTCCTTGCGCAGGCCGTTGGACTGGTGCTTGTAGGTGTCGCGCGGGAACAGCGACACCATGTCGAGGGCCGCCGCACCGGAGGAGGCGACGGTCAGGCGGCCGTCGCTGCTCGTGCGGCTCGCGGTGAAGGTGACCTCGTACTTCGCCCAGCCGCCGGTCCGCACGACCACTCGGCGGGCCGTGGCCAGCGTGCCGTCGGCGTCCTGGAGGGAGACGGCGAGCGTGGTGCCGCTCTCGGCGCGGGCCCACACCGAGAAGTCGTACTTCTTGCCCTGCTCGACCCGGATGCCGCTGTTGTAGCCGGCGTTGGTGACCGAGGAACCGGCGGCCAGGGAGAGGTAGTTGCGGTTGCGCTCGTTGAGGCGGCCGGCGTCGTTCACGACCTGCGCGGTGCCGTCGACCGTCCAGGAGGTGAGCGGGGTGTAGGAGCGGTTGTCGACGGTGGAGTACTCGAACGAACGGTTCTGCACGAGTTCGGCGTACAGACCGCCGTCGGCGGCGCGGTTGATGTCCTCGAAGAAGACGCCGTACATCGTGTCGTCGATCTCCGCGCCCTTGGCGGTCGGATCGACGGTGATCGTGTAGTCGGTGACGTCCTCGGCGTGCGCGGGGGCGGGCAGGAGGGCGCCGGCCGTGAGGAGGGCGGTGGCGGTGAGGCCGACTCTCCAACGGGTGCGGGTGGTGCTGCGTGACATGGATACTCCGGGCGGCTCAGGTGGGCCATCGTTCCCGACGGTTCGAAATATCGGACATTGATCAGTACTTCGAACGGCAACATAGGGAGGAGACCCCAGCGCGTCAATGGGTCGCACAGCAACGGACGTGACGGAGGACGGCAGGAGATGGGCGAGTTCTGGCCAGTGCGCGATGTCCTGGCATACCTCGCCGGGAGCTGGCGGGTCGCACGGACGGTGCGCGATCTGGCGAGCGGCGACGAGGGCCGCTTCGAGGGGACGACGGCTTTCGGCCCGCTCGATCCGGGCGGGCTCCTGCACGAGGAGTCGGGCACGTTCCTTTGGCGGGGCGTCCCGCGGCCCGCCGAGCGGACCCTGCGCTTCCTGCCCGGGCCGACGCCCGGCACGGCGGACGTACGGTTCGCCGACGGCCGGCCCTTCCACGACCTGGACCTGAGAACCGGTCGGCACGTGACCGACCACCCCTGCGCCGCCGACCTCTACCGGGGCGAGTTCACGGTCCGCGACGCCGACCACTGGCGTACGGTCTGGCGGGTGGGCGGACCGGCCAAGGACCTCCTGCTCACCACGGACTACGCGCGCGAGACCGCCGGCCGCGTGGCCGCCGTCTAGATGATCTATTCCAAGGGGTGCCCGTACAGACGTGAACGAGGGTGTCCAAGATCGTTGTGTGACGAACAACCTGGACACCCTCGCGACCGCACTCTACGTGAGAACCGACGACCTTCTGAAAGCGGATCCGCACCTGGGCCCGTGGCGACCGGCGGTGGGCATAGCACCCAAGCTCAGTGACGCCGAGCTCGTCACCCTGGCGGTGATGCAGGCCCTGCTCG